>WQTN01000097.1 GCA_009786295.1 Methanomassiliicoccaceae archaeon | reverse complement strand
TAGTCTGACATAACTTTTGGGAATAGTCTGACATAACTTTTGGGAATAGTCTGACATAACTTTTGGGAATAGTCTGACATAACTTTTGGGAATTTAGGCTTTTCAAGTATCTCAAAAATTCCAATATTACAAACATTGCCCATAGAGATGTCTCTTCATAATTTCAGTTCAGCATTCATCTCGATCGCATGTATGATGTTGCCGTCATCGTCCTTGAATGATGTGTATACGCCGAGCGGCGCCCTGATGGGATCCCTCACAAAGACCACTCCCTCATCGATCAGCCGCCTGTGGAGATCGTACGGGTCTTCTACCCCCAGGAATATCCCTGTGTCTATGCCGGCCGCATCTGACACTCTCAGAAGGAGCGTTGCGCCGTTCCTTCTTACGGCGGCCTCTTTCTCTTTTTTGTAAAGAATGTCCATCCCAAGCAGTCCGTTGTAGAACAGCAGAGCCCTGCCTATGTCCCTGCACGGCACCGCTGCCATGAAAACCATCTCCGGGAGACCTTCTGTCGTATAATTGAAGTTCCCGCCGCCGGGATCTCCTATGGGCATAGATGATATCACAGCTTTTTCAGATATATCTGTATCGGCAAGGTTCTGATTTTGCCATTCTTCAAAAAGATTAATATATTGAGTATGCACTCATTGAGTTGGTAATCATTGAATGTCAGAGAAAAGGCAACTGCAAAAAGCACAGACAAAGGAAAAGATCACGGCTGCCGCGCTGAAAATGTATTCGGAGAACGGTTTTTCCACTCCGACCCTCGCCATTGCCAACGAAGCGCAGGTCTCGCATGGTTCGATATTCGTTCACTTTCCGACGGTCGAAGATCTTTTGATCTCTTCATTGGATGTTTTCTCAAAAGAAATAGAAAAAGAACTGCTTTTGCTGTCAGACTCCGATAACGACATTGCCACGCTTCTGGAGATGCACATAGATGTGCTGATCAGGCATGAAGATTTTTACAAACGCCTGATAAAAGAAACGGTATATCTGCCGGAAGAAACCAAGAACACGTTCATTGCCATACAGTCGACGGTGTCCATCCACTTCTTACAGGCACTGGAGAAGAAAATGAGCGAGGGGAAAATAAAGAATGTGCCGTTCCATATGATTTTCAACACCTGGCTGGGATTGGTCCACTATTATTTGCTGAACAGCGACCTGTTCACGCCGAAAGGCTCGGTCTTGAAACAGTATAAAAACTCCTTGATCGAGTGTTTTTTAACATTGATAGAAAAATGAAACTGAATACGGAGGTAAAAAAATGAAAAATTGTATCGCGTGCGGAATGCCCATGAGAAAGACGTCCGAATTTGCAATGTGCGATGAGAGCAAGGACTATTGTGTCTATTGCGCCCGTCCGGACGGCACTATGCAGTCGTTTGAGGAGAAAAAAGAGAATTTGACGAATTTCATCATCAAGACACAGGGATTGTCCGGAGAAGTCGCCGAAAACGCTGCTCTGTCCATGATGAGAAAACTTCCTGCGTGGGAGGACCATTTTACCTGACCCTTTCACGGGTTAAGCCTCCTTCTGTTTCAAGCGGGTAAGTGCCTTTCAGCGATAACCCTATATCAGAACCAGGCGTTCAGGTGGTACGGAGAGATACCAAATGCCAAAACCAATGATGAGCGGCGGAGATATTGAAAGTGAGACGCGGCTGCGTAACAGCCTTTCTAGGATCAGGCACGTTATCATTGTCATGAGCGGGAAGGGAGGGGTCGGAAAGAGCACCGTATCCTCAAACCTGGCTCAGGCCCTCTCGATGAAAGGCTACCAGACCGGCCTTATGGACATTGACATCACCGGTCCGAACATACCGAAGATGTTCCATATCGAGGATGAGAAACTCTATGTGAACGATGAAAACAAGCTCATACCCATATCTGTCCCGCCTTCTCTCAGCGTGATGTCGATGGCCTTCCTTCTTCCTGAAAGGGATTCGGCCATTATATGGAGAGGCCCGATGAAAACAAGCGCCATAAGGCAGTTCATTGAGGATGTTGAATGGGGCGATCTCGATTATCTTATCATAGACATGCCTCCGGGGACCGGCGACGAGGCCATGTCCATCGTTCAGCTCATACCGAAAGCGGACGGTGCCGTCATCGTGACGACCCCGCAGGACGTCGCGGTGCTTGACAGCAGGAAATCCATCTCTTTCGCGGCTCAGACGAAACTTCACATATTGGGACTCGTTGAGAACATGAGCGGATTCGTATGCCCGCACTGCAACGAAGTAACAGAAATATTCGGCTCTGGCGGCGGGGAGAGAGCGGCCGAAAGCCTCAGCATACCGTTCCTCGGGCGCGTTCCTCTCGAACCAAGTGTGGCTGTGTCAGGGGATTCGGGAATGCCCATTGTTATATCAGAACCTGAGTCGAAGTCCGCTGCCGCATTCAATTCGATCGTGGACAAGATAATAAAGACAGTGGAGAAAGCATGAGGATCGGCGTCATTGCCGAAGGAGATTCCCTCGAATCCTACGTTGCGGACGATTTCGGCCACGCTCCGTTCTTTTTGATCGTGGACATGGACACTCTCGACTACCAGGTGGTGGTCAACGAATATGCGGATTCCATGGGCGCAGGGATGAAGGTGGCCGACGCGATCGTCGGACTGGGCGTGGACGCAGTGATCACAGGCGGCATCGGCTCCCACGGCCTGGATATCCTGAACAAAGCCGGGATACATGTGGCCTATGATGAGGAAGGCACTGTGGAAGAGTGCATAAGGGATTTCAAAAGAAGATACGAATTGAGAAAACAAATGTCAGACTGACCGTTTGCCTCCTCTTATTTTATGCCTATTTTCATTTGAAATCGAGCCGGACGAACACTTTTTCGTTCGGCAGGACATATTCCTTCTTGTCTGCTGCCTCATATCCGGCATTGCGCATAGCGGCAATAAGCAACACTTCATCGCAATTCTGCCCATGCTGCAGTATATCGTCGAACGCCGCCTCATAGCCAGAATGCGAGACCGTGTATCCGTCAGGGTTGAACTGAATAGTGACAGAAACAATCGGTTTCGTCAGTTTACAGACAATTTCCACGAAGTTGTCAAGATGTATATGTTCCACAACCATATTCGCGATCACAATGTCAGCAGGTTTCAGGAGTTCAACAGCACGGTCTTTTTCGGCCATCAGGTCAATGGAGTGAAGCACGAGCTCCGACATTGCGCTGTGCCGTTCGCGACATATGTTCAGATATTCCTCATTGATGTCCATGCCGATGATAGTTTCGCAACACCCAGCCGGAATATTGCATAGCCCATTTCCGTCGGTTATTCCGAGAAGCGCGACTGTTGGTCTTCGAATGTTCGCAACAAGCGCAAATTGGTCACCGGTTATGCGGGAAAGCGTTTGAAGCTGCTGCACTTTCTCATGCCCCATGTGTTTTTCGTATATGTCATGGGGAAATTCCCGCCATGGGTTTGCGCCTGACATTTTATCCATCCATTATCTCGAACAGCAGCAAAGTCACTTTTTCGCCCGTGCGGAGGACTGCCTTGTGCTTATCGGCCTCGCCACCGGGAATGAAGATTAGGTCGCCTTTGCTGTATCTTTCCGTTCTTCCGTTGAAATCTAATCCGAAGCTCCCCTCAAGCACCATTCCGGCATGACCATGGAGACACCAATCAGGCTCCACGAACCCTTCTGAGAATTCAACAATGCGCAGGCGCTGGTTCTCGTGGATGTGTACTTTGTACCTGACACCTATTCCGGCGTTTATCCATTCGATATTGTCAAAGACGACCTTATGGCTGTCCGTCATGCTTCCTCCTTCTTTGTCCGATGCCGATAGGGATTAATCATTTTTATTGAGTTCCGCATATTGATCAATTGTTTTTTGACAGTCTTGCACACCTGTATGAACTGAGACAAGTGTCAGACCGACCTCTTGTCGCCCCATATTATCTTATGAAGCTGAGGCAGGACCCTCACGTTCAATTTCCTGTTGACGACCTCTTCCGCAATAAGAAGCAGGTCCATGCCTCCTACTGCGGAAAAAACAACATTCGTATCGGTCTTGTTCTCTCTTATGAAACGTATGGCATAGTTCAGGTCGGTCTTGTCGCCTATCACGAACTTCAGCATGTCTTTCTTACCGACGTGCTCAAGATTCGACAGAAGGTTCCTCTCGGACATTCCCGATGACGGGCATTTTACATCGAGGCTTATGCATATCCTCTCATCCTTCGGTATCTTGGAGATGTCCACCGAACCGTTGGTCTCGATCACTATCTCCTTGTCTGCCTCGAGCAGCCTCCCTATCAGCTCTGGCATATCCTCCTGGAGCAGCGGTTCGCCTCCGGTGACGCATACGTTCTCGGTATCGTCCACCGCCTCCATTATCTCATCAACGGATGTTTCCTTGCCGCCTTCCTGAGCATAAGTGGTATCGCACCACACACACCTCAGGTTGCAGCCGGCCGTCCTTATGAAGTATGTCGGGACGCCGATCTTCAGCCCTTCTCCCTGGATGGACCTGAAATACTCGCATATCTTCATTTTACCCCTCATAGAGTATTTCGTCCTTATGCCCTGCTTCCCTAAATCCTTTGAGTCTCAGCCTGCAGGAATCGCAATGGCCGCATGCTCTGTCGCCGCCTTTGTAGCATGACCATGTAAGATGCAGGGGGGCGCTGAGCTCCTTTCCTTTCTTCACGATGTCCGCTTTGGAAAGATCTATTATCGGCGTTCTTATCTCGATTGTCCTGCCTTCCAATCCGGCCTTGGTGCCTGCGGCAAGCGTTTCCCCGAACGACCTGAAGAACTCCGGGCGGCAGTCTGGGTATCCTGAATAATCCACTGCGTTCGCCCCTAGGTATATCGCTTCTGCGCCGATAGATTCACACAGGCCCGCGGCTATGCTGAGGAAAATGATGTTCCTCGCCGGAACATATGTGACCGGTATCTCTTCTTCGAGTTTTCCTTTTCTGTCTGAGGGCACCTCGATGCTCTTGTCGGTCAGCGCAGACCTGAATGACGACAGATCTATGTCAATAATGCTTATGCTGATCCCGTAATGCCCGCAGATGGCCCGGGCAGAATCCAATTCTTTTGTGTGTCTCTGCCCGTATCTGAAACTGAGCGCGGTGACATCCATTCCATCTTTGAGCGCGATCGCCAGCGTCACCGTGGAATCAAGCCCTCCGGAGAGGAGTACGACCGCCTTCGGCATCATAACACCTTTGTGTACCACGCTGTCTGTCCGCGTTCTTCGTCCAGCCCTATGGACACGCTCTTGACCGTCTTCGGGAAATCGATGTCTCTGATTATCTTCTCGGTCATCATCCTTGCCATCTCTTCCGCGGTGGTCGTCGGGATGTCCAGCAGCAGAACATCCTCTGCAGGGAACACATATCTTTTGCCGCAGGAGGTAACTTCCACCGATCCTTCCCTCTCAGCGATCTTGACGATCTTAGAACCTGCGGGCAGCAGGACCATATGGTCCATTTCCGATACCATGGACCTAAGCTTCTTTTTGAGGATGACAAAATCCATTACCATGCCTCTGTCGTCCAATTCGCCTTCGAGGCTTATCCTCACGATATAGCTGTGGCCGTGAAGCCTGGAACACTTATCGTGCATCGGTATGAAGTGGCAGGACGAGAACGTTATCCCCGTATGGCCTCCGTCTATCTCTATCTTCATCTTTTTCCCTCGGCCAGCCTCATTGCGAGTATTATCGAGTCCATGTAGTCGGTCTTTACCCTGGACGTGTCCACAAAGACCTTGCCTATGTTCAGCACGGGCGCGCCCAAGGCTAAGGCGTCCCCGATGAAATGCAGGGTCCTGAAGATCAGGTTGCCGGTCACTCCGTCCGGCGCGATTATCAGGTCCGCCTCTTCCACGGCGGATTCGATCAGTATCTCCGCATGGTACGCGTCGTACTTTTCCTTCAGAAGCATTAACACCAGTCTTTCCGCGTCGTCAATGGATTTGTCGACGGCTTTATTCCTGCCTTTGTCGCCTTTCCTGCCTCCGGACATCACCGCTATCTTCGTCCCTGCGCCCATGCTCTTCATGAGTTTTATCGAATTGACGGCGAGCTTGTACTTCTCCTCAACGGTCAACCCTTCGTCTATGCCGACGGGCGCCATGAAGAACGCACGGCTATTCTTAGGCTCCATGATGACAACCCTTTCCAATTCCTTGACTCCCGCCCTTTCCTTCAGGATTTGAAGGAGTTCGGAGGACGCCATGTCTCCTCTGACCGCTGCGTCTATCTTTCCGGAGAAGAGGTCGTCCACGAGCTTTTTCGGATCGTGGTATATCTTCACGCTTTCCTTATTCAGCGCGCGGACGCTGCTCTCCACGCGCACGGAGTCGGCGACGCTGCCGATGCCGACACGGACATCGGGAAGGTCGGTATGCAGAAAGTCCTTTACTACGAACATCAGGTGTTCATTATATCGGGCGTATTAAGGGTTTGTGATGTCCGGGCACTGGTCTTGTTCTGTTACGATAAGAATACACACCTGCAGCTGGAAACGGCGGAACCTGCAGCTGATGCCACGACAGGGCGTTTAAGGGTAAGAGTGCTAAATAAAAACTGGTAAAAGGTTTCATGGTCTCAAAAAATAAGAGACCTTTTTTGATGGTTTGTGGGAAACAGTGGTCAGGTCAACGAACCTCGATCGTTATTGTGTCCACCACATCCTCTTTAGGTATGATGTACTGACCATCGGGTCCGGAGGTCAATATCTTCCACTGTCCGTCCTCTCCAATGCGGTATGATATCGTTCCCGCATATCCTCCCTCTACAGTGAAAATGTATTTCGCTTTCCTGCGTACTCTGTCCTTGCCTATTATAGAAGCGGATGATGACACTTTGATCACGTCATACCTCCTCCTGTAGAACAGGAACCATATCAGCAGGCCTATCAGTACCAGCAGCAGTATGAGTGCGATGATCCACCACAAGGTTCCGTTGTCTTCCTTGTTGAAGTATACGTGCAGGTCCAGAGAAGATTTGACATCACCGAATGATATTGTTGACGATGTCTGCGTAGCTGGAGTCTCCCATCTGACGAAGTCATAACCTTCTCCTGCATATGCTCTGACCACAACACTGGCATGCTCCGGGACAGACACCGACGATACATATCTAACAAATGATGATCCGTTGATACTGTACTCTTCATATCCTCTCCCTTCCTCGACTGTGATGTTCAGCGTGATGATCGTTCTCGGGCCGATCGCGCTATTCACATATATGGTGTGGTTGGCCCTCACATCTGTGAAGATGTAGTAGCCTAAATCAACCTGACCTGCGGCAAGAGATGTGCCGTCCACCACCACAGACAGTACGTGATATCCTTCTGCAGCTGAGAAGTAGAACGTTTTGTCGGATCCTCCCTCTACCTTTATTGTCCCTTTCGGCGATATTGTCGCCATACCGTCGGATGTTGCGGTTATTTGGTATTCAATTACCACCGGCGGAATATATGGAATACCGAAGCTTGAATATGTCGCCTTATTTGCATCCATCACAACATTCAGCGATGGGGCCGTTCCGGAGAAATCAATATACCAGCCCAGGAAAGCGTATGTGGCATCTGGCACTGCGGTCAGGGTCACAGGGTCATTCAGGTTCACCGTGAACGTTGTCAGGACTCCCGGGACAACGACCGCGGTCAGGGTCGGTATTGCCACTGTCGTGGTACCGTCCGATCCTCCGGTTATGGTGAGGACCGCCTTGCCC
>WQTN01000096.1 GCA_009786295.1 Methanomassiliicoccaceae archaeon | reverse complement strand
AATAGGCCACTCAGCTCGCCCGTCTATCATCAGATATCAGCTCAAAAATGTTCATCATCGTGGCATGCTCCGATAGTGTAATGGGAATAAATCATTGTCTGTTCCGGTAAGTGCTAAATCTTTTCAGTTGATACCGGAGAACAATCAGAGAGGGTCGCATGTTCAAGAAGAAGGAAAAAAAGGTCCGTGTGCTGTTCATTGATGAGAAGAACGATCTTACGTCGCAGCTTGCGGAATACTTCACGAGAGCGCAATACGGCAATAAGTATGATGCATACAGCGCCGGTCCGAAACGCGACCTCATCGACTGCGAACTGATATCGATCATGTACCAAAGAGGAGATGACATGAGGCGTCAGGTCTCCAAAGACTTCAGAGACAGGGAACGCCTCAGGGACGATGAGGATTACGACATTGTTGTCTTCCTGAGGAAAAACGTCTTTGATGAATGGGCGAAAAGGACCCCGTGGCAGGGGAGACAGATACTCTGCGATCTCGGGTCCGCAGAAGACTTTGCCGCGACCGATGATCTTGAGCTCGGAAAATGTTATTCCGATCTCATCGACAAGGTAAGCGCGTGGGTCAGAGAGAACATGGAAGACCCTGAAAAACTGAGATCGATGATAAGTGCATGATCCCCGTAATAATACATGATAAATGTCAATGCGACCCAAAGAAATGCACAGCAAAAAGAATGCTGAAATTTGGGTTGGGGAAGGAAGCGAAGACGTTATCGTCCATACCGGCGGGATCCATAGTTCTTTCTCCGTTTTCGGAGACCGCCCTGTCCCCTGCGGACATCGTTCACGCGAAAAAAGGGCTGGTGGTCATGGACCTTACCTGGACCAACATAGAGGATTTTCCGAGAGTCAGAGGAGCTAAAGAAAGGGCCTTGCCTTATTTGCTGGCATCGAACCCTGTGAATTGGGGGAGGCCTATGGAACTGAACAGCGCGGAGGCGGTCTTGGCGGCCCTTATGATCCTGGGGGAGAGAGAGCAGGCCGATCTTTTCATGGGAAGATTCAACTGGGCGCCGGAATTCATACGCCTGAACGGTTCTCTTTTGGAAGATTATTCGAAAGCGAAGGACAGCGCTGAAGTAATACAGCTACAGAACGACTATTTAGGCGAGATACTGAAAAAAGACTGACGAAAGCCCTCCGAGCACGGAAGTTTTTTTTTCAATAGTCGGAATATCCGATCTTACAATTCCAACTCGCGCCGCTCATAGTCAGTCAACGGGCTGCCCAGCTTTTCCAAGATCTCTTCGGTGGTATATTGTTTGTCGACGATACTCCGCAGCTCTTTATCTGTCAAACCAACAACACAGATGAATTCGACCTTGCCGTGAGGTGTTTCAATAATGCCCGCTTCATCCGGCAGAGTAGCAAAGCCCGTAAGTTTGCTCTTCCCGTTCAAATCAAAGCCGCTGGTCTGTTTCGTCCATATGTACTCATAAGGCTTGAATCCACGCTGACTTGAAAAAGCATAACGTGCCAGCGACTGCAATACGCCCACGATGTTCTTGATTTCCATTTCATCGGTCCACGCCAGTTTTTTCAGCTTAATGGTCAACTCAAAGCCAGCACCGCTCCATTCTGGATCATCCCCCGGGTGCTTTTCATATAAATCAGAAAAGCCGAAAGTAACAAAGTGCCAAAAATCCCCGCCGTCATAAATGCTGACGCCATCCATCGGGTCTTTTCCGCCCAAGTTGTATTTTATCAGTGTTCCATAATGATTTGGATCCATTTGTCCGGGATAAAGCTGTTCAAACCGCGCGGTGATCGCATCCCACCCGTAAGCGGGCAGCTCGGTTTGTTCTTGCTTTTTCTTTAATTTGTCGAATAAGCCCATGTTCTTCTTTCCCCAGGAATCTGTTATTGTTTCTGCTACCGACTTGACAGTATATAGTTTTTTAAAACCGTTTTTCAAATTCATTTTTGAATGTTGGAAAAAGATCCATTCATAATCGTTTTTACTTTGCTATTTACAGCATGAGAGCCGGACAGATCTCAGGTGGCCGGAGCGTTAATTATGAGCTTAGGTTCCGAATCAATTGGTTCTTGTCAGACGATCTTCTCAAAGTAGTTTGCTGAGGACCACACGTTCTAATGAGGGATCGTCGGCAACCCCCTCATTTACTGTGCAGGTTATTTATCCTGCCCGACAATATAGATTGTTGCAATGCCTGATGATGTTGTAGCGCTTATTTGGGAAGCCCTCGGAGAGGAAAAGCTGACGACCAGAGAAGCAAGCGACAGACTGGACCACCTCTTCAATTACAGATGCCCGGACGATATCGCAAAGACCCTCTCCAAGCTCAGGAAGGCGGGGCTGATCAAAGGAGAGATAAACATGGACATCGGAGGATGGCTGTGGTGGGCGGACGAGGAATGCCGGAAGAACAGGTCGAACGAGGTGAAATAAAATATGGCGGTAAGTTTTCAGGACAGCGAGATAGGGGCCGCATGGGAAGAGATATTCAGCAAGGACAAGTACCGCATCATTTTCGCCGACATTGCAGCAAGCTACCCTGAAAAGAGGAGCATATACATCCCCTACGAGGACATTGACGCATACAACACTGACTTTGCCATGTATCTCCTGGATAATCCTGACAGGTGTCTCAGCAAAGGGAGGGAGGCCGCGAAAGCATCGCTCCCTCCAGCATGGGGCAAGGATGACGCAGTGAACCTTAGGATAACAAACCTCCCGAGGGATGTGAAGGTGGAGGTAAGGCACCTCAGGGCGAAACACCTCGGAAAGCTTGTTGCGGTGGAAGGCCTTGCAAGAAAGGCCACGACCGTAAGGCCGAGGATGACACGCGCCCTTTTCAGATGCAGCAGATGCGGGGCAGAGATATGGGAGAACCAAAGAGGCGTCTTGATGAGAGTGCCTTTGATGTGCTCGAACCCGGACGGCAGCTGCAACAAACAGGCGACGCAGTTCGAGCTTGATGCGAAAGCGTCTGTGTACACCGACACTCAGAAGATCGAGATCCAGGAGAGCCCCGAGGGGCTGAGAGGCGGAGCCCAGCCCGAAAGGATAACGGGGTACGTAGAGGACGATATCGCAGGAGTGATAACGGCCGGCAACAGGATAACAATCAATGGGATCATAAGGTCCTCAGAAAAGAACGACAGGGACAAAACAACCGTTTTTGAGATATTCATGGATGTGCTGTCGATAGAGTTCGAGGAGCACGAGTACGATGAGATACAGATAACGGAGGAGGACGAACTTAAGATCCTGGAGATGTCCAGGGACCCGAGGCTCTTTGACAATATCATCGCCTCGATATCTCCCACTATTCACGGCATGACAGAGGTCAAGAGCGCCATAGCTCTGCAGCTGTTCGGAGGATGCAACAAAACGATGGATGACGGCACCGTCATAAGGGGAGATATGCACGTACTTCTGGTCGGAGATCCAGGAGTGGCAAAGTCCCAGATACTGAGATATATGAGCATGCTCGCTCCCAGAGGAATATATGCTTCAGGCAAGTCCGCATCTGCGGCGGGGCTTACGGCAGCCGCTGTCAAGGACGAATTCGGGGACGGGAGATGGACTCTGGAGGCAGGGGCGCTGGTCCTTGCGGACAAAGGACTGGCGTGCATTGATGAATTGGATAAGATGACCGTGCAGGACCGCTCCTCTCTGCACGAGGCAATGGAATCTCAGAGAATATCGGTCGCAAAGGCGGGAATAACGGCAACTCTGCAATGCAGGTGCTCCATGCTCGCGGCGGCGAACCCGAAATTCGGAAGATTCGAGATGGCCGGAACGTCGGTAACCAAGCAGATAGACCTTCCGCCCGCGCTGATGTCCCGTTTCGATCTCATCTTTGTTCTTACCGACAAGCCGAATGCAGACACAGACAGAGCACTGACCACGCACATCCTGAATGTTCACAGAAGAGGACAGGCCAGGCAGATAGGTGAAGACATGTCGCTTGTCATCGGCGTCGACATCAAGAAGATAAAAGAGGACACGCAGAGCGTGAGACCGACATATGAGCAGGAGATGCTGAGAAAATATGTCGCATATTCGAAGCGCATCGTGCCGGTAATGACGGACGGGGCGATGAGGACCATTGAGGACAATTATCTCAAGATAAGAGCAATGGGAGCGGGAGAGAACGATTCCGTGCCGATAACCGCAAGGCAGCTGGAAGCATATGTGAGGCTGTCCGAAGCATCGGCCCGGATGAGGCTGAGCCGCACTGTTGAAGAAAAGGATGCTGCGAAAGCGGTGGAATTGGTGGAATACTATCTGGATAAGATACTGGCCCCCGACGGAGGGCAGTGGGATATCGGCAATATAATGGAAGATTTCACGAAGAAGGACCGCAGCGAGCTGACGATAATACTTGATATCATCAAGAGGTACGGATCGTCCGACGGTCTGTCGGAGGAAGAGATAGTCAGCCACGCCGTCAGCGACGGTCTGTCGGATGGGCAGGTCAACAAGAGGCTGAAAATGCTGAAGGAGAGCGGCACGCTCTACTGTCCCCGCGACGGTTATTACAAGGAGGCATAAGATGATACTCTGTAAGATCCATGTTCATGAAAAAGACAGGATACTGGCCGCCTGCGACCAGGAGATCCTGGGGATGACGTTCAGGGGCGACGGCGTTAAGATAAAGGTCTCTGAGATATTCTACGGCGGAGAGCCGGTGTCAGAGGATACCTTCATCGAGAGAACAAAATCCGTCACGATAATGAACCTTGTCGGCAATCGTGTGGTCGAGAGGGCGGTAAAAGAGGGGCTGGTCTCCGAACAGAGCGTGATGGTCATCGGAGAGGTGAAGCACGCTCAAGTGGTGATAATGTGAATTTCTGTGTTAGGTGCGGAAAAGAGACCGAACATACAGTCGACGGTCTCTGTACGGAATGTTTCCTGAATGGCAGGAAGCTGACATCCCTTCCGCACCATGTCGATGTGAAGATCTGTACCAACTGCGGAGAGATCGGGTTCGGGGAGACATGGGTGGCAAAGGATATTCAGGGAGCGATCGAGGATGCAGCGAAAGGCTCCCTCATAGTCATAAAAGAAGCAAAGATGGTCAGCACGGAAACGGCATCGGTCGAACAGGAGCCGTACACGCACCTTGTTGTGGTGGACTCGGTGCTGGACATCAACGGGCACATGGCTGAGGACTCGTCATCCACTTTGGTAAGGCTGAAGAACACTGTGTGCAAAAGATGTTCCAGGCAGCTTGGGAACTACTATGAGGCGATACTGCAGATAAGGGCAGGCTCGAAAGACATCCCGCAGAGGGTTATGCTGGAAGCGTTGAGACGGGTCGAGAATCTTGTCGGCACGCAATCCCTCTCCAACAGGCACGCTTTCATAACAAAGGCGGAAGAGGTGCAGGGCGGGATAGACATCTATCTTTCATCCATATCGCTGGGCAAGTCGGCCGCGAAAGACATCTCTGACACATACTGCGCCGAGACGAAGGAGGCCGCCAAACTTGTCGGGGTGACCGAGGAAGGCCAGGAGATGTACAGGGTGACATACCTCGTGCGGCTTCCTGATTTTCATGTTGGCGATGTCATACAGTTCGAGGGGCGGTACTTCAAGCTGACGAGGATATCGAGCAGCGGCGCCAAAGTGATAGACATCATGAACTTCAGGGAGAGGGCCGTTAAAAGGTCGGATGTGCCCGCTTTCAAAGTATACACAAGGTCGGCTGACCTGAAGGAGGCGCTGGTGGTAAGCAGAGCGGGAGAAGAGGTCCAGGTTCTCAACCCATCGAATTATTCGACGGTCGACATGTCGGTCCCCGCCGATGCAGAGATAGGCGATACTGTGAGAGCGGTCGAGATCGACGATGTTCTTTACTATGTCCCCTGAGTGTATCTTTTTATCGGGAACGGCGATGAAGGTATCATGATAAAACTGCCGGAACCCGTCGATCAGATAGTAGTGAATCTTCTGAAAGCGGCCAATACAAGACTCCCGCCCGACATAGGCTGGGCGCTGGAGGCCGCCGCCGGCTGGGAAGCGGACCCGCTGGCGAGGACGCAGCTCGGAGCGATAATGGACAACGTGAAGAAAGCGGAGGTCCTAGGCCGTCCGATGTGCCAGGATACAGGCATACCGACCTTCTATGTTAAGGGCCGGTTTGATTCTTCGGTTCGTGATGAAATAATGAAAGGAGTGAGGACAGCAACGGAGGCCGTACCGCTGAGACCCAATACGGTGGACCCTCTGACGAGAGAGAACCCAGGGAACAATCTCGGAAAGGGGATGCCTCTCATCCATTACATTCCGACGGACGATGATTTTCTGGAAATATCGGTCCTGATCAAAGGAGCAGGATCGGAGAACATGACGAGGCTGGCCATGCTGAACCCGTCGGACGGGCTCGAAGGGATCAAAAAATTCATCATCGACTCGGTGCTGGATGCGGGAGGAAGGCCCTGTCCCCCGGGCATAGTGGGGATCGGGATAGGAGGATCGACGGACGAGTGCGTTTCCATGGCAAAGGAAGCGCTGATGTCTCCGCTGGATTCGGAGAACAGCGACCAAGCGCTGAGAGGGATCGAAGAAGAACTGTTCGTCAGGCTGAACGGCAGCGGGCTGGGCCCCATGGGGCTGGGGGGATCAACCACGGTCCTGGGAGTGAAGATAAGAACGGCATACTGCCACACGGCAAGCCTTCCTGTGGCCGTTAGCATAGGATGCTGGGCGACAAGGCGGGCATCCGTGCGCATAACAAACACAAATGTCGAATACAGTCAGGGGGCAGACCTCTGATGGAACTCAGAACTCCCCTTGATGAGAGAACCGTCAGGTCGCTGAGGTTAGGCGAAACTGTGTATCTTTCCGGAAATATGATAACTGGGAGAGACGAGGTACACATCAGGGCGATAGAACACTCCCGTATGGGAAAACCTGTTCCTGAAGAGATGAAGAACTCGGTCCTGTATCACTGCGGGCCGATAATGGTCAGCGGCGGCAAAGGATGGAAGGCGGTCGCAGCCGGCCCGACCACCAGCGCAAGGATGAATTCTCTGGAGCCCGAAATGATAAGAAGATTCGGGATCCGCGCCATCATCGGAAAGGGAGGGATGTCGAAAGAGGTCGGGGATGCCATGCGCGAGGTCGGATGCGTATATCTTGCGGCCGTGGGGGGTGCTGCGGTCTCCCTTGCGGAATCCATTGTCGAGGTGCGCAGCGCAGAATGGGCGGACCTCGGCATGGCAGAGGCCATGTGGAAACTAAGAACGGAACGGATGGGACCGCTCATTGTCGCGATGGATTCAGAAGGCGGAAGCCTTTACGATAACGTAAGGTCGAAACTTGTCAGAGATGTCTGATTCCTTCCGGTTGCCGCCGTTCAGGACAACGAAGCTCTTTCCCACGTCAGCTTAAGAGCAATGCGATTTGAGCCAGCAGGCCTGTTTCAGGCTGTTTTCGGTAATGGGCCTGAATCTGTAAGAACGGTGCAAAGTGTTCGATTCGCAGACGCTCCTGCGATTCAGGCGACGGTTGAGGCAAAATCAGTTGCAAATCAAATAGACAGCCATTTAATATACACAATGACGATATATTATTGCACAAGTTTATAGATAATACAGGTAGAGCTGTGTCTATGGAAGGGACTGAGACGTCTGGGGGGGG
>WQTN01000095.1 GCA_009786295.1 Methanomassiliicoccaceae archaeon | reverse complement strand
GAATCGGTAGCTTCCGTCATGTGCACGACGAATGCCGGGTCCAGCGACAGTATGAAATCTATGTCCTCTCTGATCCTCTCGCTGGCGTGTATGGCGAACATCTTCCTCCTCTCCCTTGCCTGGTCCGCCACTTTCTCTATGTATCCGTGATCCATGTCGGAGATGCCGGAGATGCCTATTCCATCCGCTGCGTCCAATATCATGGATATTTCCTGCGGGTCATACTCTTTGCTTACGGGCCTGCCGAGGATCGTTGACTGGGGAGCGGCTTTCCTCAGGATCCTGCACCCTCTTCCCCCGCCTTCCCTGAAATCTATGAATGATCCTATCCCGTTCATGCGTGATGCACGGGCATATGCTCTGATATCCTCCTCAAGCGATGATTCATCCAGTCCCCTCAGATACGCATGCTTAAGCCCGTTCGGCGGGGCGACCAGTTCTTCTATCGTCATCCCCGGAGGTACCTTCAGGCCGGCGTCTGCGCAGTGGGTGTGAGAGTTTACCATCGGCGGTATTATCAGGCCGTTTGCAAGATGCGGCCCGGGATGGTTTCCCTCCTCGACCGCTGTCACGATCCCGTTTTCAATGCATACGTACCCGTCTATGATCCCGTCGTCTGTCAGCACGGACCCGCTCAGCACATCCATGTTCCGGCGTATGTGTGTAACAGTATAAATCCGATGAATGAAAACCAGCGAGTTTATAACTCTAGATACGCAAATATGTCGTCGGAAACGTTAAAATAGGATAGCACAGTTTATTGGAGCACAGGTGTAAAACCATGCCTAAAGTTATAGATGCAGAGTGTGTAGCATGCGGTGCATGTGCCGATGTTTGCCCCGAGGATGCGATTGTTGTAGATGACATCGCTGTGATCGACCACGACAAATGTGTCGATTGCGGTGCATGCATCGACGAGTGCCCTTCAGGTGCCATAGTCGAATGATCCGGATCCCGGCGAAGTCAGCGGCCAACCGCTGAGATAAACAATTTCCTGCCCTATAAATTCTGAGAACTTTTGTGTACTGACCGATCTTTACGCCCAGTATGGTTTTTTCACAAACTTGTACGCGCTGATCGCCGCAGTGGCAGCTTCTCCGCAGGCGGTGATTATCTGTTTGTACTTTCCTGCGTAGTCTACAACATCCCCGCATGCGAATATCCCATGACGGTTCGTCATCATATCGAAAGTGACCTTTACCAACCCTTCCGGAGTAAGGTCGATACCCCATTTCTTCAGATCTGTAAGGTCGGAATATATCCCTATGTTGATGACCGCCAGGTCCGCCTTTACGTCGAACACATCCCCTTCCCTGTCCAAAGTGATGCTCTTGAGCGTGTCCTTTCCGTTGAACGACACCACATTCGCGCTCATTATCGTCTTTATGCTGCTGTTGTTGAGATCTTCGACGTTTGACTCGTCCGCCCTGAATTCCGACCTCCTGTGGACTATCGTTGTATCGGTGACGGAATCCGCGATGAGCGCCATCTCAATCGCGCTGTTCCCCCCTCCGAACATTACGACCTTCTTATCCACAAGCTCTTCCTTCACAGGGAGTATATACGATATGCCTTTGCCGGTGAATTCCTTCTCGCCGGGACAGTCCATCTTCTTCGGGTGGAAACTGCCCATACCTATGGCGACGATCACTGACCTGGTATGATAAGTTCCGTTCTTGGTCACGACCAACAGCTCCTCTTTGCCGTTGTTTATCTCCATGACCCTCTCGTTCTCTCGTATGCTGCATCCCATTGATTCTGCCTGAGCGTATAATCTGTCCGATAGCTTCCTTGCCTGAACGGTCTCGAACCCGGGATAGTTGCGTATCCCTTTCTCGGGATACAGGCTTGTAAGCTGTCCGCCGACGCGCCCCGCTTCCAGTATGAGCGTGTTCATCATTTTTGATCTTGCATAGATACCTGCCGTGAGTCCCCCGGGCCCGGCACCGATGATGATGACATCATAGCACATTTCAGGGTCATATCGATTATCCGTATAAAAATAGTCTGCCTTGTCTTTTACGGTCTTTGCTCATTTTCCGTGACCAAACGCTGTTTTTTCTTTTGCCGAATATGTACTTCGTAGAATTTCTACGAAAATCGAAAACATCGGACGCTACCGAGAATCCTGTCCCGAGTGTCTGCATTATTTACCTGATAATGCGATATCATACCATCATGCCACTTGATGATATTTCTGCGGAGAGTCTTCTCAACATGATCTTGGATAAAGTAGATGACATTATCATCATCAACGACCATGAGAAGAACATCATTTGGATGAACCGTTCCGCACAGGTTATACTGGGCACATCCATCGAAGATGCAGTGGGGATGAAGTGTTACAAACTGTTCGGAGCGACCTGCTGCTGCGACAACTGCGTGGCGAACCATACAATGGGAGGACCGCACCGCTGCGGCTGTACGTTCAAGTGCACGAACAAGACCGGCGAATATGAGTGCGAGCCCGTTCCATACTACAAAGAAGGAAAACTTAGGGTCGTGGTGCAGCATATACGCCCGATCGACAAAAATGAATAAATATCGCTAAAAGATACTCAGGTTGTGTTCGACCTATCTGTGTACTACATCTCGATCGGAGTACTGGCCGGTTACGCAGCTATCATCATGGTAACCAACTGGCTCAGAAGACCGAAAGAAGCATAATCGCCGCAGCCGTTTCCGTTTGGAAGACCGTTCTTAAAATATACCTGTAATTCAATTTCTCTACGGTGAATATATGACGAATATCCCCAACGAAGTATTGGAATTGCTTAAGGCCCAGACAACGACCAAGATCCTTGTGACGGCATCCAAGGACGCGAAGCCCCATGCGATAGTGGCTGGAAGCATCGCGGCTCCTACGGCAGACACAATGGTCGTCGGCGAGATATTGATGAAAAGGTCAGCAAAGAACCTCTCCGAGAATCCCAAAGCGTCGTTCCTGGTCTCGTCCGGAAAAGACGCTTATGTGATCGAATGCACAGCCAAGGCACGCCTGGACAGCGGCCCGGAGATCGAGTCCATGAACAAGATGCTTGAGGCGATAGGACTCAAGGCCGCAGCCGTATGGGTGTTCCAAGTGTGCGCTGTGTACTTCCAGGGCGCATCTCCGAAAGCCGGTACAAAACTGGCCTGAGAGGGCATAGCCCTCTCTGAATTTTTTAACCTGCCACTTGCTGGCGGAGTTTGTATGTCAGGGTAACCCAGAGGATTTGCATAGGCGGAATGATCTATTGGTTTTCGAAAAAGAGAAAAGGAACAACAAAATAATATTGATCGCAGGCGTGGCGGCAGCCGTAGTTGGGCTGGCAGTGTTTTTCATCGCGAACCGAACCGCCGGGATCCTGTTCCTATGCATCGGGGTCGCCCTGTTTGTGATAGGATTCTCCATATGGAATGTTTTCTATAAGGTCGAAATGATGGAATCGCTTAAGTCCCGTGACAAAAATAAATAACAAATAAAATGTTTAAAAGGAGATTTAGAATCTCTTCCTGTCTCCGCCCCTTCCGCCCTCGGGCTGGTGCTTCTTGAAACAGTCCCTGCAGTACACGGGTCTCCCCTGTGTGGGTTTGAATGGTACCTCACACTCGTTTCCGCAGTCTGAACATTTTGTTTTAAAGTATTCTTTGGGCTGATCTCTGCGATCTCCGCCACCCCTATATCCTCCGCTTCCGTAGGCCATTTTTTATTCCTCTTATCTTTTGGGTATTCCCAATACTCTACCTTTGCCTCTTCAACGATGGACCAGGAGCAATATTTGAATGCCTATAGCTGGAGATATCATTAAGCTTATAAACGTTTGCTATTGTTTCCTGCAAAAAACAGTATTTTTAAGTGGTTTGGAGGAGGATCCTCAGATATCCCGGCCCTCGAGGGCGCTTTTCAGTATCGCCACTTCTTCATCAGAAAGCGTGATTCCCTTCCCCATCTTTTCTCCGTCTGGAGACCATTCCCTGATATCATATTTGGGATCCCTATCGTTCCACTTGATCAGATTCAATTCTTTTGTCCAACCCTTGGATGATTCCGAGAGGACTGCGATCCTCTCGACTACTTCATATTTGAATTCGACCGGCATTGTACCCACTTCGCTCGGGATTACGTCTTTGTAATATATAATAAAATAGGAAGAAAAAAAGGTTATAAGAAGAGCGTTTGCTGCCCTGCACATAAAATATATATTCAGCTGAATACAGATGTTGAAATTTAAGAAAAATGAAGTTTTGGAAAAGGTTTATAGGATTGCGCCTTTGACTTCAGACACCCATTGACTCTTTCACGTCTGCGGACAGCATCGCAATGAAACAATATATGTAGACAACAGCCCAACATATTGCACCTATCAGTGCGAGTATGCCATCAAGGTTGCCGAGGTCAATGCCATCTTTGAAAAGAGTTACAAATTGCCATATCGCCAATATCAAGAACACAACGATCAGGATGATCCAAAGGAGCTTGCTGAGCACGTTCTTGTTCTTGCCCCCAACCTTCCTTCCGGCCCATATTAGTATCAGACCGAGAACAATCTGCACAATCAAAGTTACAATGGCTGCCCAAATCGCGCTTCCGATGGCTGCGTCTGCATCATAGTTCGTAAAGAACGATCCCGCCGCGAGGAATATCGCGTTAAGAATCGTTGCAGTTCCGATGATTATGATGAGGCCGGAGACAATATCGGATTCGTCATTGGGTCCGCCACGGACCTTGAAACCATATCCAAGTATGAGAACACCGGAGATCAAGTTGGCAATCCCAAAGCAGATAGCTGCAATCGTGAGGTATGTTCCTTCTGCTTCGAGGACACCATTTACCGCACGAGCGAGACCTGCTATTATGTTTATAAGACCGATGATTATAAGCATCAGTCCAACGCTTTTATTTGTCAAGAATGACATAATACAGAACCGGAATTAAATGTATATAATATTTATGCAAAAAACAGCGATTTTTTCCATGTATGGGTCTTTTTCTGCGCCAATTAGATAAATGTCAGTATATGCATTATATCTGTGCACATTGCATTCCGGCGGATGCCGGATAACAGCAGCGGAGACCAGTACGAAAATAGCATCGTCCTGCGAAGAGACAGGCTGCAACCGTCTCTGAAAAAGACCGCTTTCTCCATAAAGTTTTATATTCTTGTTTTGAATAGAACATTTGCTAGGTTGGATAGGATTGAAAGAAAATCCTCCGCCCGAATGGTGTGATCAATGGATCTGTTGTTCCTGATAATGGTAATTTCCCTGATAGCAGTGCTGATTGTACTGTCAGCTTATTTCTCTTGCTCGGAGACGGCTTACACCAGCATGAACGCTATAAGGGTCAAGAACCTTGCATATGAAGGCCGTAAGAACGCAGATAAGGCCCTCAGGAACTACGAGGACTACGAAAAGCTCCTGACGACCACGCTTGTGGGGAACAACATCGTGAACGTCGCGATCTCAACTCTCGCGACGATGCTGTGCTCGGAGCTGTTCGGCATCATGTGGGGCGTTGTCATCGCAACGGTGCTCACAGCAACGGTGATTTTGGTATTCGCGGAGATAACGCCGAAAACCTTGGCAAAGAGGAATGCCGAGCGCTATGCGCTGAAGTTCGCCGGTTCCCTGCGCATGGTAATGACGATCCTCGCGCCAATACTGTGGGCATTCATGAAACTCACGAACTTCCTGTCAAGGAGCGCCAAGAACGATTCCGCGGAAGTTCCGTCGTTCACTGAGGACGAACTTCATGTGATGATCGACGAGGTGACCGAGGAAGGGGCGCTTGAGCACAGCGAAGGAGAGCTCATCAAGTCCGCGATGCAATTCGATGATATCAAGGTCTCCGATATGTATACTCCGAGATCGAACATGACTGCTGCGGAAATGAGGACAAGCGCAGAAGACCTGAAAACGATCTTTCTGGAGTCCGAATACTCCAGAATACCTGTGTATGATAAATCTGTTGACCGCATCATCGGCGCCGTACATACGAAAGACTTCTTTCCCAAGTACCTCAAAGATGAGGATTTCATAATAGAGGACATAATAATCCCTGTGAAGTTCGTTCCGGAGAACACAAGCATCGCGACCCTTCTCAACGATATGCAGAAAGCACATACTCATATGGCCATTGTTTTAGACAACTTCGGCAGGACACTCGGCCTGGTGACGATGGAGGACATCCTGGAAGAGCTTGTCGGAGATATATGGGACGAAAGCGACGAGGCAGGATACCCGATACATGAGGAAAAGGACGGGAGCTTTACGGTTCCGGGAGAGGCCAACATATTCGATGTCATGAAAAGAATTGGCGTGGAATTCGATGCCGGCGACTTCGTAGGCCAGTCTATAAGCGAATTCATGTCTCAAAAGATAGAGGGGATCCCTAGAAGGGGAGACACCGTCAACCTCGGTAACTTTAAGATCGTGGTAAGATCGATGAAAAGCCGCCGTATCAAAGAGGCAAAGATCTGCCTTCGCAAAGAAGATTCTTTCATATGTTGTGTTGATGCTCAAGAGAATTAAGAAATCCCATCATGTTCTCTGCCGCTATTTCCTTCTTGGCCGGATGCGATACTATCTTGCCCGTGATTGAAAGAACATCGCCGTGATGCGCAATTACATATCTTCCCTGCACAAGCTCCTGCTTATCCAGCCTTAAATAGAAGACGCAGTCCTCATCGATCCTTTCCTCGAGGCAGCCTTTAAGGTCATCCGTCAGTTCCTTCCCGAGCTTCAGAAAGATGGGCATTATCTCCTTTTGTTTGGACAGCTCGCCGCTGAAGATCAATATGCGGTTCCCGTGTTCGCTGTCCGCTGTATCATACTCGAACTCATCGGTGCCTAGCAGTTCCGCCATTGCGTCGTGGATGACCTCTTCGTTCTCGGTCGCGTAACAGAAAACATTGACCCTTAGCCAATGGAATGTGCCCTGCATGAAAAGCCGATGGTATCTCGATTAATAATACTTACAATCAGCCTTGGGGAGAAGGAAGCAGGGAGGCGAATCCCTCCGGGTCGGAAAGGGAGACAGTAACTACCCTTCTCCCGGTAAGCTTCATGGAGACGCCGCGGTCATGCCCCAAGAAGATGAAGTTTTTGAAAGACACCTTTTTGATCCCCCACCCGCTGAAGTTGCGTATGATGCTTATGTCTCCCGTCTTGTGATCGATCACCTCTTCGAGCGGGATCACATACCGTTTGATGAATCTGATCACTATCGCATCGTTCTCAACGCGAATCCTGAGCTTGATCAGCCAGCAGAAGATTATCACTCCTCCGAATATCACAGATGTGGCTATGAACATCCACAGAGGAGTGCCCACGGCTTCTATGAAAGAGCATATCAACACAAAGACATCGGTCGCTATGAGCACGGCGGCCATGATCATGAATGCATCCTTCGGCATAATGTCCTGCACTTCCTCGAAGGTCTCGGTCATTCCGTTCACATGACTCATATGGTCATCTCTGATTAGAAAGCTTGCATTGACAAA
>WQTN01000094.1 GCA_009786295.1 Methanomassiliicoccaceae archaeon | reverse complement strand
CAATAAATCCTCAACCTTAAGGGAGATGTACTACATATCCGAAGGATGGGAAAGGGCGAAGTTCAACAGCCAGGATGAGAGCAACCTCCTTGCGGAGGACCTTGAGATAATCTCGAAATGCATGAGAGAGGATTTCAAACTCAGGCCGGAGGAAAGCGGCGCCCACGTCTATGGCAACTTGGACATAAGCACCCTTACTAAAAAGGGAATGAAGAAATTCAACTGCATGGATGACGTCGCCGAGACCGGCTTTGCCGTCCCGTACAATGTGGAGAAGGAGAACTTCGGGATCATCAACACCGACGCGAAGTTCGTGATGGCCATCGAAACAGGCGGTATGTTCGCAAGGCTCATTGAGAACGGTTTCCCCGAGAGATACGGCGCGATCCTCGTACACCTTAGCGGCCAGCCCGCCAGGAGCACCAGGCGCCTGATAAAGAGACTGAACGAAGAAAAGGGGCTTCCCGTGACGGTGTTCACTGACGGCGACCCGTGGTCCTTCAGGATATTCGCGTCGGTTGCCTACGGTGCGATAAAGACCGCCCATATCTCAGAATACCTTGCCACGCCGACCGCGCAGTTCATAGGGATAACCGCATCGGACATCCTTAATTACGATCTGCCCACCGATAAACTGTCCGACAAGGATATCGGCGCTCTGCAGGCCGAACTTTCGGACCCGAGGTTCGTGGACCCGTTCTGGGTAGGCGAGATACAGGCCATGCTGGACATGAAGAAAAAATCTGAACAGCAGGCATTGGCCAAGTATGGTCTTGATTTCGTCACAGACACATATCTTCCGGAGAAACTCGGCGAAATGGGCGTCTTATGAGTTTATCTGTATGCCTCTGTGAACCTGTTTATCACAAACTGCTTGTCCATACTGGCAAGGAATGAGCCCAGCCTCGGGCCGACATCCTTTGCGATCAACACCTGATATATGGCCCTGAATCCCCCTTTCAGTCCGATCGGGGAATCCTTTCCGGTCTCCGATATTATCTGACCTATCGTCTCGGCGTCCCAGTTGGCATCGTTCATCTTCTCCACGAGCTTCTGGAAGAATACCTTGTCGCTCATGGTAAGTTTTACTCCAGGCGGGAGGGCAGGATATACGAAGAACTTCACCTGGCTCGGAGCAAATCCGTTGAGCCAGAATTTCGCGCAGTCCACTCTTTTCTTAAGCCTGCTGATATCCTCTTCGGTCGCTCCGCTGACGTCGGCGGTCCTGCTGAGTATCTCAAGCACGCCTTCGAATGTGTCCGTCATCTGCACAACATTGACAAGATGCCTGTAGGGGATCTGCAGAGGCAGCTCTTTGGGGATGCGGTTGTGCTGCGCTATCTCATATGCGCGGACCGCATTCTCCTCCGTCTCGGCGAACTCGCCGGAAAAGAACAGTCTTTCCATCCTGTCGTATTCATCAGCCATATCGAGGACCCCCATTCCGGGATCGTAATCGATGGCTTTGCTTGGATTCACCCTCAGGAAAAGATAATTGACTAGCTCGGGAGGCGTCATATTGATCGCGTCCTCCCCCGTGATGGACGATCCGGTGGACTTATGCATCTGGCCCATGCCTTTCAGCTGAACGAATTCATACGGGATCGGATACGGCGCTTTGCAGCCGTATATTTCTTCAGCGATCCTCTTGCCGGTATCATACGATCCTCCAGCTGCGGCATGGTCCTTGCCATACGGTTCGGCCGAGGTCCCGAAGATCAACCATTTTGCGGGCCATTCCAGTCTCCACGTGAGTTTTCCATCCCATTTTGTTATGTCCGCTGTGCCGTGATGTCCGCATGTGCACTTGTATTCCACAGTGGGGTAGGAATAAGTATCTAGGATCGGGACGGTGAATCTTCCGCAGGCTTTGCACAACGGGTTGTACGGAGTGTAATCTTCTTTTTCTTCTCTTCCGGACACCTCATGGAGTATCTTGATGATCTCCTTCCTTTTTCTGAAGCAGATGTCGATGGCTTCGGCAAACACCCCTTTCTCATACAATTCGTGCGCCCACAGCACTTCGCAGTTCACATCCAGAGTTTTAACCGCGTTCAGGAAGGGCTGCGCGAAGTGATGCGCAAAATTGTCATGATTGCCGCAGGGGCATGGTATCTCGGACAGAGGTTTCTTCAAATGTTCATCGTAAGATGCGGGCAGGAAGTCAGAGCGTTTTCTCAAAGAGTCGGCTGAGTCTATCATGTATATCATTCGTACGTCTTTTCCCAGTCCTTCTATCGCGCTTCTTACCGATTCTCCGGTAATGGCCTCTCTCAGGCTTCCTACATGGATTATGCCCGAGGGGCTGATACCTGTTGCGATCAACGGTTTCTCGCATGTATCAGCGATCTCTTTTGCTATCACATCTGCCCAATGCATTGTACCACGGCTTGTAACATACCAGCTATAAAAGAGATTTTCGGTCATTTGCAGCCATGTATTCCCAACATCAAGGAGTTTCCTGACAAAACAAACGTCCTATCTAGCACGGTAGTTATTTATATTGATTCTGGGTTCCTTTATCAATGGCAAAGAAGAACGATGGCGGATTCGCATCATCTGCTGGACTTATGAGATACTTCGACACCGAAGATGACAGAGGACTCAAGATCAACCCTCGTATCGTCATCGGGATCGCCATAGCCTTCACGGCATTCATATTGGTCTTGCCCGTATTTTTCCCGACTTGAACAACTCTTGATGTTCTCCGCATAGTGCGCATTTGAGCCTTTAAGCCATTTTACAATGGGGATACTTCTTTGAGAACGCCCATGCAAAGAGCGGCGGCGCTATTATCGTCGTGGCGACGGCCATTATTATCACAGCTCCGTAGAGTTCCGAGGATATCGCGCCGGTGGCAAGGCCTATTGCCGCAACTATTATCCCGACCTCTCCCCTCGGCACCATACCGAATCCTATGATGTTCCTGGATTCCTTTGAGAGGCTCCTGTCCCCGAGCCATGCTCCTATGCTGCATCCGAAGTACTTCGTCGCTATCGCTATCAGTATTACAACGGCCGCCAGCAATGCCGCGGAAACGCTGGTGAGGCTCCAGATATCCACCTTCATCCCCACGTTCAGGAAAAAGAAAGATATGAAAAGCGTGGTGATCGGCTCTATCTTCTCTCCGAGATTCCATTCCTGCGCATATTCCGCAAGCAGCATCCCGCCCAGGAATGCGCCGATTATCGCCGCCAATCCTATCATGTCGGCCACCCACGAAAACCCCAGGCAGACCACTATCGCAAGAATCAGAGCGTTGATGCCTGGATCTGACCTTTTGTTCTCTGCACGTCTGCTTTCTTTTCTCTTTTTTAAGTATTCATATATCTTCGGAACTACCCACAGCGCAGCCGCTATGGACACGGCGACGAATGCCAGGGCCTCGACGGCTATCAGGGATATGTTCGACGCAGACATCTCGCCGTACGTGGTCATTCCCACTACTATGGCGAGGATCACCATCCCTTCCACATCATCGATGACGGCCGCGCCGATGATTATCCTTGCCTCCTTTGTGTCCAGGACCTTCATGTCCTTGATCACGCGTGCGGTGATGCCTACGCTTGTCGCGACCAATGCCGCGCCGAGAAACAAAGCATGATGGATGTTTCCGTCATATGCTATCATCAGCGCGAACCCCGCCACAAGAGGGACCAATACCCCTATTGTCGCAACGGTCGTTGCCGCCTTTCCGATCGACAGCAGTTCTTTGGCCTTTGTTTCCAACCCTATCGAGAAGAGAAGGAACACCACTCCCAGTTCGGCGAACAGTGTCAGGACATCATAATTCTGGCTCGGATCGCTTCCCATGTCGATGTCCAGCATGCCCAAGAAAGACCAGTCGCCTATGACCAGATTTGCGATGATGACCCCTACTATTATCTCTCCGATGAGTCCCGGCAGGCCGAAACGGGTAAAGATCCTGGAACCGGCGACCGCCAGAACGAACAGCACCACCAACATCAAGATAATGGAGCCAAAGTCCATGGACTGAGATGCAATTCAACATTTATAACGATGGTTCGGTTTTTTCGAGCAGGGATATGTTCCTGGCTGTGCCTGGAGCAGAAAAGCAGAATAAATCAAATTAAAGAGTTTGTGAAATAGGTTTAGTCAACTCTGAATATGCCGTACGGATCAGGTTTGGCGGAAGGTCTTCTTACGACCGATCCCGAGGACGCCATGCATGATACGTTCTCTTCTTTGACCGGTGCTCTTACCGGCCTGAATATGCAGTCGAATACCTCAAGCCCATCATCGGGGATCGTCTTCTCCCAGCCTTGGGAGAGTTCGTTGATAAGACCGTCGCTCATACGCAGGCTGGGGATGGTGATCCTCATTATGTCTGCGACCTCGTCGAAGACCTCTATCTGCGCTGAAACGTCGGTGACCGTTTCTGAAGATTTCTCTGCAGCCGTTTCGCACACTGTCTCTTCTGCCGGCTCCGCCTCTTCGGGGGCTGGCAGGCATAGGATGTCCATTGACTGCAGCGGTATTACCTCGGCGACGGGGGCGGTTTCGGATGTTACTGCGATCTCGGTTTCCGTAGACACCATGCCTACGAATGACGAGAGACCGCTCATTTCATCATCAGCCTGAGCAATGTCAATGGGCTTTTGGGCATCCACATACAATCCGGCCGGTACTTCTGTGATTAGTGTCTTCTCAACAGGCGCCTCTTGCACCTCAGGCAGCGGTACTTCTCTGTATCCTGAGAAAAGCACCATAGGTTCTTCTGCCTTCACTTCGACCGGGGCCGCTTCGGGCTCCTTCGCTTTTGGTTCGACGTGAACCTCTTCCAATTCATATTCCGGTACCTCTCTGTATCCGGCAAATGCTATCGGCCGAACCTCTGCGACCGCTTCCGCAGAGGACGTTACCGCCGCTTCATTTGCCACGACCTTGAATGATACTTCCGCTACCGGTTCGTAAATTTCCTTGTAGCCCGGACTGAATAGTACGGGAGATTCTTCGATCTCTGTCTCAAAGAACTCGTTCTTCTTGATTATTACTTCATTGAAGTCTATCTCTTCGAGCTTCTCTCTTCTACATGCATTGGAGAATATGTCTGCCGGCTGAGCGTACACGGCGTGTTCTGACTCTTGCTCGGACTTCATCGGTATATCGGCCGATCCTCCGTGCTTTTCTGCGCCGACGAAACTGCCTCCGGCCATTCTTACCATCCTCGGCTCCTCATCATCGAAGAATGCCGATTCCGGCTGGATCGTAATATAGATGTCTTGCTTCTCGGGCGTATTGTATATCGCATACCCTTCCCGATTGATCTGTTTCACTGCGGGAGATATTATTACCTCCTGCGGCTTGACAGTTCTCCCCGGAGTTACCATCGCATCGTTTGACACGGTGAACGCGGGGTGTCTCTGCTTGACTTCCATCTGCTTAACTTCTGACTGCTTAGCGCCTTTGCTTTGTTCGCTGTTCAGCATGCGCTTGAAAAAGCCTCTTTGGAGGCTACCGCTATTACTACTGCTTGAGCTACCACTCATGCTACATCCCATCCGGTGAAAGGTAGGAAGTACATCATATTAAAAGTTATAGTCGCACCTTAACTCTTTACGAATGTGACGTAGTCAGCTTTCCCGATGGAATGTATCTCTTTGAGCATTGACGATATCCTCCCGGCTTCGCCGGAGACCACCATGACCTCCAAACACTTGTGGTCTTTCAGGTGGGAATGGAGCTGCGTTTTTATCTCGTTCTCGTGTTTTGCCTGTATCAGGTTCATCCAAGGGTCGCTGTGATCCTTTTTGACTATTATCAGCACCCCTTCGACAATGCCTTCCAGGCCTTCGATTATCTGGGCTTCCGTCTTTGCCGCATTTATCGCCCTTCTTACTGCCTCGCTCCTTCCTTTCAGGCCGAATCTCCTTTGTATGTCTTCCAGAGCCTCGGCGCTCTCCTTGCTCAGAGAAATGCTAACTATCACCATAAGCCGGCACCTTGTTAATATTCATAAGATAATTCAGATTAAGTTAATAACTTTATCACAATATTTTAATAACGTCTGATCATCCTTCGATCCATGGAGACAATGGCCTCATTCCTGATCTGCACAGTGATATTGCTTGTGATCTCAGTTGTTGCCGCCTATCTCCCTATGTCTATTCGGACCACAGATAAAAATATGCATCTGATGATCGCTTTCAGCGCGGGGGTGTTCATAGGGATCCTGTTCCTAATTCTTCTGCCGGAGGCCTTCCATGAGAGCCTGTCCAGCGGATACGATGAGATGGACGTCATGTATCTGGTGCTTGCCGGTTTCCTGGTTATGTTCGTGGTGGACTTCCTCCTTAAACATTACAGGAAATCAGAATGTGACTGCAAAGAATGCCAGGATCACCACTCGCATGAGGTGACATCCCTTTCTGCTTTCATCGGTTTGTCCGTACACGGCTGTCTGGACGGTCTGGCGCTTGCCGCGGCCTTCCTGATCGGGGAGACCGCAGGATTCATGGTACTCGCTGCTCTGTGCATCCATAAAGGAGTGGAGGTGTTCTCGCTCTCGTCCACTTTCTTACTGGCGGGCAACAGAAAAAGAGCTCGCACTTACATGACGGCATTCTGTCTTATCACCCCTGTCACGGCGCTGATATCGTATTTCATCATAGGAGGGGTCGAAAGCGACATAACCGGTCTGGCTTTCGCGCTCTCTGCGGGAGTGTTCATGTTCGTTACGATGCTGCACATGATACCGGAGGCCTTCCATCGGAAGAAACTGAACATGAGGTCCCTGGCGTTCCTGCTGATCGGCCTGCTGATAGTGATATGCGTTGTGCTGCTTACGGGCCAGCACGCGCACTGAGATACACTGCAGAAAGATGTTCAAGGCGGGCTTTTGCGCTTGGCTTACCGATCTAGCATTGATTGTATTCTCACAGGGGCTGTTTGTACACAAATTGGCGTTTTTTCCTTTATTATTCGACATTTGACGTATTTCAATACCGACATGTTTATAAACAAAATGTAGATTCGAACGATTATGGTCGATAATGAATCATCACCAGTAAACAGAATCGCCAACCCAGCACCGCTTGGCCTTCTGGCGTTCGGAATGACGACCGTTTTGTTGAATCTGCACAACCTGGGGTTGTATGGATTAGATTCAACCATTCTCACAATGGGAATATTCTACGGCGGACTAGCTCAGGTAGTCGCAGGAATATTCGAGTTCAAGAAAGGCAACACTTTCGGAGCGACCGCTTTCACTTCCTATGGTTTCTTCTGGCTCAC
>WQTN01000093.1 GCA_009786295.1 Methanomassiliicoccaceae archaeon | reverse complement strand
TTCCGAGATGTCCATGACCTCTATGTCAAAGGGAGAGACCCTTGCGGACACCATCAAAATGGTGGACGGATATTGCGACGTGATCGTTCTGAGACACCCGCACGAAGGGGCTGCCAGGCTTGCAGCGAAATTCTCCGAGAACCCGGTGATCAACGCAGGGGACGGAGCAGGCTCCCATCCCACGCAGACGCTTCTCGATCTTTTCACGATGAGGTCCGCCAAAGGGTCGCTTGACGGCCTGAATGTCGTGCTCGTAGGAGACCTGAAATACGGCCGCACGGTCCATTCTCTGGCCGAAGCGCTGACGATGTTCGGCGCAAAGCTGACGCTTGTCGCGCCCGAGTCCCTGCAGATGCCGAAAGACATCTTCAACCATATCGTCGAGAAAGGATGCAACCCTGTGAAGACACCGATCCTGGAAGATGTAATCGGACAGGCCGATGTGCTTTATGTCACAAGGATCCAAAAAGAGAGATTCCCGGACCCCGCCGAATATCAAAAAGTGGCTGGGATGTACAGGATCGGCAACGCGATCCTCCGCGAGGCAAAGAGCGACATGATCGTCATGCACCCGCTGCCCAGGGTCGATGAGATATTGCCGGAAGTGGATTCCACGCCCCATGCGAAATATTTCGAGCAGGCGTTCAACGGAGTGCCTGTGAGAATGGCGATCCTCTGCGCGATACTCGGAGGTGAGGTCGATGGATAACACCATGATAACGGAGACAAAGATCCCTCCCATCAGGAACGGCACCGTCATTGACCATATCGCCAGCGGCCAGGCCCTCAACGTCCTGAAGATACTGAGAGTGAATGAACATAACATCGACTCGGTGGTCAGCATAGGCATGCATGTCCTCTCATCCAAAACAAAAGGATGGAAAGACGTGATAAAGGTCGAGGACAGGGAGCTTGACCCCGCGAGTGTGGGGAAGATAGCTCTTATCGCCCCCGACGCTACGATATCCATTATCCGGGATTATTATGTGGCGGAGAAGTTCAAAGTGAAATTGGACGACCACATAGTCGGACTTGCTAAGTGCAGCAACCCCGACTGCATCACTAACAGAGGAGAGCCTGTCCTCCCCGAGTTCCATGTCGAAGAGCGCAACCCTCCGAAACTCAGATGCGGGTACTGCGACAGGATACTGACCAACATATCCGACAACCTTCTGTGAGATGAAGATAATCATTATCTCCGGCATGCCCGGTGCGGGCAAGGAGGAATTTCTTTCGATCGCCGGCTCAATGGGGCTTCCTTTCGCTCGCATGGGAGATGTCGTCAGAGAATTTTATTCGGGATCTTCCGACCAGAAAAAGGGGTTGGGCGTCGGAGAGTTCGCAAATGCAGAAAGAGAGAGGTTCGGAAAGAACATCTGGGCCAAACGCGTCATAGAGAAAATGAGCGGCGGGGTGTTCGTAATAGACGGCTGCAGAAGCATGGACGAGATCAGGTCGTTCAGGGAGCTCAGCGACGATGTTCTGATCGTCGGGATACACACTCCCCCCAAACAAAGATATGAAAGGCTTGTGAAAAGGGGAAGAGATGATTCCCCAAAGAACCTCAGAGAGTTCAATGAAAGAGATTCCCGAGAGATATCTTGGGGGCTGGCGGAGGTTATCGCGCTGTCCGACATCATGATCATGAACATATCCGGTCTTGACGAATTCCATTCCGCTGCCGTGGATGTCCTGAAGAGGTCCGTATGAGGTTCACGACCGCCCGCCTCTGCGGCGGGGAAGCGCTTATGGCCATATCTGCGGATGACCTCGATCTCAACATGGAAGAGGCCTCCGGCCGGCTTGCTGGAATGGGCTTCAGGATCAAACAGAAGGACGATATGATGATCACTATGGACTGGAGAGAAATGGAGACCACCATATATCCTCAGGGCAAAGTTATGTTCTTTCCGCTGAAGGACCGTTCCTTATGCATAAGATATGCGACGGAGATCCTTGAGTATCTGATTTAAGGGGCTTTACATTTATATTACATTTACATATACATTCGCATGGAACTACTTACCCAGATAATCATTTCTGGTGTTTTGTCCGCCGCCCTGTCGGCAATAGCCTACAGGTTGCAGATGCTCACTTTCTCAGGAGCGCTGGCATCTCTTGTCGTCGGCTACACCGTGGGAGTGTTCGGTTCCGTTGAGTGGCTGATTGTTCTTGTGATATTCACTGCTGCGGGCCTCGTCGCAACAAAGATGGACCTCAGCGAGAAAAGCAAATACGGCCTCCAGGAGGGCGATTTGGGAGAAAGATCGTATAAGAACGTGCTCGGTGTAGGCATACCGGCATGCGCGTTCGCATTCCTTTACGGAGTGAATGCGTATCTTCACGAACCATATGGCCTTGCGCTTACGGTCGCATTCATTACCACTCTGACCGTCGCGGCTGCGGACACCGTGGCAAGCGAGATCGGAGTAAGGGACAGAAAGGTCTGGCTGATAACTACCTTTGAAAGAGTGAAACGCGGGACCAACGGCGGTGTGTCCGTGCTCGGAACAGCGGCCTCTGTCGCTGCGGCGGTGTTCACCGGCGTTGTCGGATGGCTGCTGATCTTCAAGGGAATAGACGCCTATGTCCTGGTCCCGATATCCATGGGCGTATTGGGAAATATGATAGACAGTGTGTTCGGTGCCGCTTTTGAAAACAAGGGCAGGATGTCAAAATATACAAACAACTGCGTGAGCGCGACGATCAGCGCCTTCCTTGGAATTATTATTGTATTGTATCTTTAATTAAAAAAAGAAAGGGGGCGCTGCCCCCGTTTTTCTTAAAGGTTGCAGAGTTTAATGAGTGCGGTCCACTTTCTGTCCACTTCTGCCTGCATGCTTTCGACGACGGAAGCCCACTTCTCGCCCTTGAGGTGGCTGAACCTGCCCTGGGAGTTGATCCACTCGGTTATGGGTTTCTTCTCCATCTTGCCGTCGGCTATCCTTTGGCTTTCCCCTGACAGGTTGTAGTTGGTGCCGTTCTCCACTTCGAACAGCGGCCAGACGCAGGTCTCGACGGCAAGCCTCGATATGTCGATGGTCTTGTCGGGGGTGAATCTCCACCCTCTCGGGCACGGCGTTATGGCGTTGATGAACGAGGGCCCGTCGATATTGAATGCTTTCTGAGCCTTTTGGACCATGTCCCTCCATGCATGGGGCGCCGTCTGGGCCACATACGGTATCCCGTGGGCTGCCATTATCATCGTCATGTCCTTGGGGAATTCTTTCTTTCCCGGCATGACCTCGCCCGCCCATGATGTGGTGGTCGAAGCTCCCTTCCCTGTCGCGCTTGACCTCTGGATGCCTGTGTTCATGTACGCTTCGTTGTTGAAGCACACATACAGCATATGATGGCCTCTTTCCGCAGCACCCGAGAGTGCCTGGATACCGATATCGTATGTTCCGCCGTCTCCCGCGAAGGTCACGAACTTCACATCCTCTTTGATCTTGCCTTTCCTCTTAAGCGCCTGATACGCCGTCTCTACCCCTGCGCAGGTGGCCGCGCCGTTGCCGAATGCGGTGTGTATGTACGGGGTCTTCCATGATGTGTACGGGAAGATCGTGGTCGAAACTTCGAAACAGCCTGTCGCGCATGACACCACGATGTCCTTTTCGGTGCCCATCATGATCTGCCTTGCGATTATCGATTCGGGGCATCCGGCGCACAGCCTGTGGCCGCTTGCCAGCCTGTCCGGTATCTTGCTGAGGTCCTTCAGTGCCAATGAACTCATTCTTTCACCCCCAGGAAGTTGATCCTTTTCGCCTTTCCGGCCTCTATGTCCTTGAACACGGAAACGAAGTCCGAGACCATTGTGTCCGCTCCTCCGAGGCCGTAGATGTAATTGTACATCTTCGGCATGCTGCCTGTCTCAAGCGCCGCGGCCACGACCTCCGGGAACATCGGTCCGTAGGACCCGACGCTCAGGTGCTTGTCCATGACTATCACAGCCTTCTTCCCTTTCATGAGCTTTGCCAGCTCTTCGATCGGCCACGGCCTGTAAAGGCGGGGCATTGCGACCCCGACCTTCTTTCCCTCTTTGCGCAGCTGATCGATGGCTTCCTTCATTGTCCCGAAGGAGGAACCGAGCACGACCGCTATGCATTCCGCATCGTCGCACTTGTACTCCTCGACGATGTTGTATTTCCTGCCGGAGATCTTACCGAACTCGCTGAACACATCCTTTGTTACCCTGAAGGCATTGTTCATCGCCAGGACCATCTGATATTTGTGCGGGAAGTAGAACATCGGCCCGTCCATCAGGTTATGGGATATGGGCCTTTTCACATCCAGAAGAGGGTACAGGGGCTTGAACTCCCCTACGAACTTCTTGACGATGCTGTCGTCCAGCGGAGTTATCCTTTCTGTAGCATGAGTGAGTATGAATCCGTCAAGGTTCATTAGCGCCGGCAGCTGGACATCGTGGTGTTCCGATATCCTCGGGGCGATTATTGAGAGGTCATACGCCTCCTGAACATTCTCCGCGAACAGCGATATCCATCCGCAGTCCCTTGCCGCCATTACGTCGCCATGGTCGTTGTGGATGTCGATCGGCCCGCTGACGGCCCTGTTGGCCACCGCCATTATCAGGGGAACCCTCATCGATGCCGCAATGGGCATCATCTCCCACATGTATGCGAGACCTTGCGATGCCGTTGCCGTGAATGTCCTTGCTCCCGCGGATGAGGCAGTTGTGCACAGAGTAAGCGCGCTGTGCTCGGATTCCACGCAGACGAACTCCGTGGATACCTCTCCGTTCGCAACGTACTCCGCGAACTTCTCGACTATTATCGTCTGAGGCGTGATGGGGTATGCCGCACAAACATCAGGGTCTATCTGTTTCCATGCTAGCGCGACCGCAGAGTCTCCGTTTATTGCAATATGTTTCTCCATTTCAATCCCCCTTCATCTCTATCGCGCTTTTGGGACACACTTTCGCACAGATGCCGCAGCCTTTGCAGTGCGACAGCTTCACTCCCTTGATCTTACCGTCCTCTACGAGGATGCTGCTGTCGGGACAGTATATCCAACAGGTAAGGCAGTCTATGCACTTGCCCCTGTCTAACACGGGGACCATGCTTCTCCAGTCTCCGGTATGGAACTTCTCGGAATTTCCGGGCTCTATGACGCGGTCCCCGACGACCAGATCTTTATGGTTAGCTATGTTGACCATCACTGCACCTCCCCGTATGCCCTTTTGAGTGCCGCAAGGTTCTGAGATATCACTTTTTCGCTGAATTTGCCCTCGAACTTTATCTTCATGCGGTCCTCTATTTCTTCATAGGAGATTATCGGCCTTACTTTGACCAGCGCCCCGAGCATCGAGGTGTTCACCATCGGGCGGCCCATCTCTTCCATTGATATCTTAGTTGCATCCACGGAATGGCATTCCGCATCCGTGCCGATGGCCTTCTGAAGTTCGGACGGCGTGCCGCAGTAATTCGCTATGATTACTCCTCCTTTTTTGAGGCCTTTTCCGACATCCACTTTGCCTATCAGCGTGGGGTCGATCACTATGACGATATCGGGTTCGTAGACCTGTGTGTGAACTCTGATGGAAATCTCGGATATCCTAGCGAATGCTCTTATCGGCGCCCCCATTCTCTCGGGCCCAAACTCCGGGAAAGCTTTGACATACTTTCCGGCATGGATGATCGCTTCGGCGAGGATCTCGTTCGCCGTAACGGCTCCTTGGCCTCCTCTTCCGTGCCAACATATTTCTGTATCCATGTTTAATCAACAAAAATACCGAATACTGATATCTGATTTAAACCCTTCCTTATTGTTGTTTAATTTTTACTGTAAATCGCGTTTTTATTTCTATTTGATACGAATAATTGTAAGTTTTCTTCGAATTTCGAATTTATTTAGACAATGAAACCATGATTGCGCTTTTTATGCTCGCTGGTCGAACCAAAAAGCATATTATAATAAAACTAACATTGATGCAGGCGGTGACAGTGCAGCTGTCCTGCGCTGAACAAACTTCTTCCAAGAGTGTAATTGCCATGGACAAGAAGATAGTAGATGTAAACGAGCTGCGCGTGGATGACATACCTTATGTTGGTGGCAAAGGAGCAAACCTCGGCGAGCTGACATCGGCAGGTTTCCCCGTTCCGGGGGCATTTGTCATTACGACGGTCGCCTATGATTACTTTTTAGAGAAAAGCAAGATCCTTGACGGCATTAAAAAAGAACTGAAGACCATCGACAGGTCCTCCGATCAGAGTCTTTCGGACGCTTCCAAGAGGATCAGGGCTCTGTTCGAGAAGCACGAGATACCTGATGACCTGAAAAAGGAGATCGTCTCCAGTTACAAGATGATCATCCCCCGCGGGACGTCGGGATTCGTTGCGGTAAGGTCAAGCGCGACGGCCGAGGACCTTCCGGATGCAAGCTTTGCGGGGCAGCAGGAGACATTCCTTAATGTCAAAGATGAGAGCGATCTCATGGAGAAGATACGGAAATGCTGGTCCTCTCTTTTCACGGCCAGAGCAATTTCCTACAGAGAAAAACAAGGGTTTGCCCACGACAGTGTGAAATTGGCCGTTGTGGTGCAGAAGATGGTGAACTCGGAAGTGTCCGGCATAATGTTCACCGTGGACCCGAACAACGGGGCCAAGAACATCATAATCGAGGCAGGATACGGCCTCGGAGAGGCCATTGTCGGCGGAGAGGTCACCCCCGACACATACGATGTTGACAAATCAAAGATGGCAATAACAAAAAAGAGGATATCCTCTCAGAAATGGAAATACGTCAGAGGAACGGACGGCGGATGCCTGAAGAAGGATATCCCCAGCGGCGAGGAGAAGAAACAGAAGATAGAGGACCGCCGCATTCTGGAGATAGCGGAGATAGGCCGCCAGGTAGAGATACACTATCAGAGGCCCATGGATATGGAATGGTGTCTCGAGGACGATAAAGTATACCTTGTGCAGGCAAGGCCGATTACCGCTGTCGGAAGTTCCGGAGGGAACGGAAAAAGCGATGCCAGCAGCGAAGACCTGCTTCTTACCGGTCTCGGCGCGAGCCCGGGTTTCGCAACAGGCACAGTAAGGATATATGACGAAACGATGAGCCTTGACGTTATCAAGGACGGAGATGTGCTGGTAACAAAGATGACCGTGCCAGACATGGTCCCTGCCATGAGCAGGTCCGTCGCCATCGTTACGGACGAGGGCGGAA
>WQTN01000092.1 GCA_009786295.1 Methanomassiliicoccaceae archaeon | reverse complement strand
GCAAGGAGGTTGCTCTCATCCTGGCTGTTGAACTTCGCCCTTTCCCATCCTTCGGATATGTAGTACATCTCCCTTAAGGTTGAGGATTTATTGTCGCGTATCATATCATTGATGAATTCCGCTGTGTGAACGGTTCTCAGCATCATCTGTGCGCCCTGTACCGTTTTTGATGTGCGGGTGGTCTGAAGGTCCCCGTATTTCCAAACGTTGTGCTGAGTATCGAACTCTATGTTCTTCTTTGATCTGAGAGGAAGGCCCATGGCAGGCACGTTCCCCGCATTAAGCTGGTCGTAGATGCTCTCGACTATCGATGTGAGATTATTCATCGCTGTATTGTGTCTTTCATTCGTCGCCAAGGTCTTCCGCCTCCTCGATATCCTCTTCCTCATCTGCCGGGACGCTCTCGTCGCTTTCTATTATCTCCAGCCCCTTTATGCCCCAGTCTCCAGGAAGCGCCTCGGCGCCCATCACAAGGACCGGGTTGATGCCCGAAATGTAGATATCATCGGCATCGAAAGTGTCGGCCATCTCTCCCTTAAGTTCAAAAGATATCTGGAGGGACGCGGAAGGCTGAAGGTTCCTGACCTCCCATGTGGCCTTCCCATCGTCATTCATGCTGACGAAGTACGGGTTTGTGAAAAGAGTAAGGTTGACGCATTCTTTCGGAAGCTTCGCGTGAAGCCCGACGGTGCGTTCCTGCAGCGTATAGTTATGCAGAGTGTATTTGACAGAAAGGACCCTCTGCCCTTCCTTCTTTGCGCGCGACTCCACCCAGACAACGTTCATTATCTTGCTGATGGTCCGGCTCAGGTCCGGCATGGGCCTGCCAAGCATCTCAGAGGCCTTCTTCGCTATTGCGGGGATGAGGTCCTGAACGATCTCGAACTTCGCGCTGGTCTTTGATTTCCTTTCCATTTTGTTCAGATGGCTCTTCAGGTTTCTGGCACACAGCCTTAGCGCCTGCTCTATCTCGTTCTGCAGCTCGGCGAAGGATGCTACCGCCTCCTTCCCTTCCGATGTGAACGGGACCTTTGTGGATGCAACGTGCACCAATATTATCGCCGGGCCGTAAGGTATCCCCTTACCTCCTCTTTGCTCAAGCCCGTACCTTCTCCAATCCACTTCGGAGATCGCTTTGGTTATGGCGCAAGCTCCCTGCTGATACAGCAGCGGGACACGGTTCGCGAACCTGAGGATCGTCACCTGATCGTCGGAAGATATGTCGCCGCCGTAGACGATGCCTGCCTCCACAACGAAAGGGTTTCCGTTCACTGCTTTGGGCGGGCGCGTCACCGGTGTTGCGTAATAGTCTGGTCTCATCCCGTCCAGAATATGCATAAGCCCCTTCTTTATCAGCACGTCCCCTATTGGAGAAAGGCAGTCTGTGGGCGGGGCCATTATCTTCACTTGGGCGATGGCGCCGATCATCGCTTTGCATTGATCCCTTGTAAGTGACAGGGGCGGTGTCGAGGGGGCCACTCCCGCTTTGGAGAGCACCTCTTCCGCGATCCTCTCGGTTATCCTCGAAAAATCATTCTTCAGGAACGCGGCAGCGGTCTTCTGCTGCGTGTTCTGGGCATATTTCATCATGTCCCCGATCTCCATCCCTTCCGGATGGGGTTTGATCTCCTTCGATTTCGGAGGCATTTGCTCGGTCGCTCTTTCAAAAAGGTATTTTTTCCCCTCAGGGTCGTGGAATTCTATCCTTGCGTGGGGGTTGACTATCGCGGTGTTCTTCAGGTACTCGAATATCGACTGTTTGCCTGTGATGTAACGTCCTTTCGTTGTGTATTCGATCTTTGTACCGTGGTCCTTTCCTTCCCAAGTGAATGCGACATCATTGGTCACAACGGGGCGGTTGATCTTCGTATCAATGGTGATATCCATCTTCCAGGCCACTTCGTCCTTGCCTTCTATCTTGGACTCGATGTGGGCGGGCTTTCCGGTCGAGATGTTGCCGTACATGACGGTCGCAGATATCCCGATACCCTGCTGCCCTCTGGATTGCCTGAGAGCATGGAACCTTGAACCGTAAAGAAGACGTCCGAAGACGTTCGGTATCATCTTATGGAGTATGCCGGGACCGTTATCTTCAACGGTTATCCTGTACTCATCTTCCTCCTGAAGACGTTCGACCTTTATGATCAGGTCCGGCAGGAATCCCGCTTCTTCGCAGGCATCAAGCGAGTTATCCACGGCTTCTTTGATCCCCATCAGAAGGGACTTCGACCTCGAATCGAACCCGAGAATATGCTTGTTCTTTTCAAAGAACTCCGTGATCGATATCTCTTGCTGTTTCGCCGCCATTTTATGAGCGTTCGTGCTTCCGTTGGCGTAATCATCAATGTTTTCCGAGCGCATCCAAAAAGAGTATCCGCTGGAATCTTATTTAATTTACTGTTATGATAATTAAAGAAAAAGGGTTGTAAGCTGTTTATTTTTTCTTGTCTTTGAAATTTGCGCCGCATCTGGGGCAGAATGTAGAGGTCCCTGATACCAAGGCGCCGCATTCGGGACATCCGAACGATTCGGTCGTTGTTTCCACGGTCCCGTCAGGATGCGTTACCTCGAACTCATCCTCTTCGAATTCCGCTCCGCACTTGGGACACTGCTTAGCATCCATGGGAACTTCCGCACCGCAGTCGGAACACTCGAAGAAGTCCTTCTTCTTTGGTTTCATCTCATCCGGACGGTCTATGTATGTTCCGCATTTCCTGCAGCGGACTTCGCCGGGAAGGACCATGGAATTGCATGTTTCGCATCTTCCGTATCCCTGCGGGTAGAGCCTCCCTTCCTTTTCCATCCTTTCTCTGGTCTTCTCCATCCTTCCCCTCATAAAGGTTGAGAAGATCATTATCATGAAGAAGATAATCACGATGTATGCGGTCGCCATAAGGCAGCCATATAGAGACAACGACGTGATGTCTCCGTTATATGCTCCTCTCAGGAAACTTCCTGCAGTGTCCGAGTTTTTGACCATATTTCCGTCAGTATCTTCGACCGCCAGATATCCAATGTATAATTTATCGGGATTCAGCTGTATGCTATCGTCCACCGGACCTCCGCTGATATCCATCGGCTGTTCCATATTGAATACGACATTGACGTTTCCGAACCCTATCCCTTGGACCTCTCCGTACTTGAAGATCACTGTGCCTGTGCCCACAGTATCTTTCAGGTTCGCAGATATGTTGACATCTGTGCCAGAGTATGTGTACTTAACATCTTTGAAGTAATCGTTCTCAGGCGGGTTGTCATCATTGGCATCGACGAATCCGGGAGCCACGGCGAGCCCCCCAATCAATATCGCCGAAACTGCGAACAATACTCCTACCAGCGTCATCAATTTGATGTTCTCTATGCCTAACAAACGGGGCATCATATAGAGCACGACCGCGATTATCAGCATGCCGAAACAGTAGCATGAGGCTCCGAACCCCATCACCGTTAGTGCCAAAGCTAATGCGAACGCGGAGATCAGCCCTAGTAACTGTCTGAATGACAAAGTGCCGAACCATCTCAGGTTGAGTGTCCTCGCATTTGTAGCATTATTCATGGAAAGACTGCACACAATTGAGCAATTAAAAACTATCGGGCGCGCTGGGAGACATGTCGCATTTACCAATAAACCGTTATATATCTGTTGACTATCAACATCGGAGGGCACCGTGGCGACCATCGAGGAACAGATAAAGGAGTTGGAAGAGCAGATATCCAACACCAAATACAATAAATCCACAGAAGCCCACATCGGAAAGCTGAAGGCAAAGATAGCACGTCTCACGGCAGAAGATGAGAAAAGAAAGTCTTCCAAAGGGCCGACAAAGGGGTTCTACGTCAAGAAAGCAGGCGACGCAACAGTCGCCCTTGTGGGATTCCCCTCGGTAGGAAAATCAACGCTTCTCAATCAGCTGACGGGAGCCAAGTCGGAAGTGGGAGCGTACCACTTCACAACATTGGATATTGTGCCAGGAGTTCTTGAGTACAACCATGCGAAGATACAGATCCTGGACATGCCGGGATTGATAAAGGATGCATCCAGGGGGAAAGGCAGGGGAAGGGAAGTGATCGCCGCCGCAAGGGCGTCCGATGTCATTCTGTTGGTGGTCGACATCTTCAACCCGAAGATGGATGTCCTCATGAAAGAGCTTTACAATGCGGCGATAAGGCTCAACCAGACAAAGCCTGATGTCGTCATATCGGGTTCATCTCAGGGAGGTATCCTTGTCAAACCCACGGTCAAACTGACGAAGATCGATGTTGATACTATAAAGGACATGGCGGCGGCGTACGGCCACATCAATGCTACGATAGTGGTGAGAGAAGATATCGATGTGGAACAGATGCTTGACATCCTCGCCGGGAACCGCATGTACATCAAGTGCGTGATGGCAATAAACAAAGTGGACCTTGCGAAACCGGGAGAACTGGAGAATGTGCTGGCTATGTATCCTCAGTACACCACGGTCCCGGTATCGGCAGTGACCGGCTACGGCATAGAGGAACTGAAGCAGATGCTGTATGACACGATAGAGATGATACGCATATACCTCAAACCGCAGGGGAAAGAGGCGGACCTTGTAGAACCACTCATCGTCAAGAAGGGCAACACGGTCGGAGATGTCTGCGAGGTCATCCATAGGGATTTCAAGAACAATTTCAGGTATGCGATGGTCTGGGGCAAAAGCGCCAAGTTTCCGGGTCAGACAGTAGGACTCGACCATACAGTTGAGGACGAGGACATCCTGACGATAATCGTGAAAAGGTGATTTAGAATTGTTTTCTTTCGACATCTTTACAGATAGGTCAGAAAGCGCAGATTAAAACAGACCAGATGGGGTTTGTAACAACAGCCTAATATATTCTCAATTCATCGCTCAGTGCATGATACAGAGCCCCAGGGGCACGAGGGATTTCCTGCCGAATGATATGGAAAGGAGAAGATTCTATGAGGGCATCCTGAGGCAGACCGCTCAGAGATCCGGGTTCAGGGAGATACAGACCCCGATCTTTGAAGAAGCAGAGCTTTTTATATTAAGGTCCGGGCCGAACATCCTCAACGAGCTGTATGCTTTCAAAGACAAAGGAGACAGGGATCTGGCACTCAGGCCGGAAATGACCGCACCGGCGATAAGGTCGTTTGTGAACAACATGAGCAACGACCCAAAACCGATCAAGATCTTCTATTTCGGGCAGTGTTTCAGATATGAAAGGCCGCAAAGCGGAAGATACAGGGAATTCTTCCAGTTCGGTGCGGAGATTATCGGCACCGCAACCCCGCAGACAGATGCGGAGGTGATCGCAACTGCTCTCGAGATGATCAAAGCTCTCGGCCTGAAGGAATACAAGGCGCGCATCGGACACATAGGGATACTGAGAAAAGAGCTGATGTCGGCGGGGATCACGGCAGAGAAGATGCCGGAGGTCCTGCAAAAACTTGACAAAAAGCTCTATGAGGAAGCATGGCCCCTTATGAAGGCTGCGGGAGTATCAAGAAGCGGTGCGTATGCCATATTCGAACTGACTGGCACTGTCGGCGGCGCAAATGTGCTGGATAAGGTCCCGGGCGAGGAATCAGAATATCTGAGGCAGATATTATCATATATTTTGGCAATGGGTATCGACGCTCCAGAGATAGATCTGGGAGTGGTGCGCGGCCTGGATTATTACACAGGGATGGTATTCGAAATAGAGGCGCCTGTGTTGGGCGCCGAGAAACAGATATGCGGTGGCGGTTCGTACACGCTTTCCGAACTCTTCGGCGGCGAGAAGGTATTCTCAACGGGATTCGCCGTAGGGTTCGACAGAGTTCTTCTGGCACTTGAGAAAGAAGGAGCAAAATATCCAATAAGCAGAATGGATGCGTACGTGATCGCTGCGTCGGAAGACACAACAAAGAAGGCGTTCGAGATAGTCGGGATGCTCAGAAGGAATGGCGTCTCTGCGGACATCGATCTTGCGGACAGAAAAATGGCCAAAGCGATGAAATATGCCTCGTCGGTCGGTTCAAAATTTGTTGTTATAGTCGGGAACGAAGACCTGGCGAAGGATTCGGTTACAGTTAGGGATATGTCATCCGGGGAACAGAAGTCAGTGAAGATAACAGATCTGCCGGCAGAGATACGCGGTCACTGATTCATATCCAATTCTATGTTCAACAAAGCGTCGGCGACGGGAATAAGCATCTCCGAGCGCCGCACGTCCCTGAAGGTAATGTTCGGTATCATTGATGAAAGGGCCTTCGCGTCAAGATAGAGGTTCTTGATGTTCTCAGATTTTACTTTGTATTCTCCTGTCATCTGTTTTATGACAAGCTTGGAATCCATAATGAACTCAACGTTCTCTGCCTTAAGCTCAATGGCCTTTGTCAGCCCTGCGATCAGTCCGCGGTATTCGGCATAGTTATTTGTATTGACTCCCAAGAACTTAGAATGCTGGTGAATGATCTTGCCGTCCCTCGTTACGACGATCGCGTACGCGGAAGGGCCGGGATTGCCCCGCGATCCTCCGTCTGAGAATATCCGGTACATCAGTATATGACTTCCTTGACAACTTTGTTGTCGCCGTCGACCAGGACCGCTTTGGACCTGATGGGTTCCGAGGTCAGTTCATATCCCATGATAATTATCTTGTCGCCCTTATCGCAAAGTCTTGCTGCGGCGCCGTTGACGGCCATTATGCCAGTGCCCTTGCCGCCCGCTACAGTGTAGGTCTCAAAGCGTGCGCCGTTGTTGACGTTTGCGATGGTGACCTTCTCTCCGACCCATATCCCGGCTCTTTCCAAAAGGTCCTCATCTATAGTGATGCTCCCTTCATAGTCAAGCCTGGTTTCGGTGACGGTTGCCCTATGGATCTTGCTCCTCAGCATCCAACGCATAGAGTTTAGGTATTGCATTTAATAAAAAGAATTTTCGGTGCTACAATACGACAATAGCGTACAAGGAACCTTTTTAGAAAGATGAGCGCCCTGGCCGGAATTCGAATCCGAGTCGAAGCCTCGACAGGGCTTCATGATAGGCCACTACACTACCAGGGCAGTATGCCCTGATAA
>WQTN01000091.1 GCA_009786295.1 Methanomassiliicoccaceae archaeon | reverse complement strand
ATGGATAACAAAGAAGTGATCATAGCCGTCGATCTGGCTTACGGCGAAGAGTCCGCGGTCGGATGGGGCTGCGACCTCACATATGACTATGTACGCATAAACGCAGAATACGCATCGTGATCAGGATGAAAACGTACGTTGTGAAGTTCGGCGGGAACGCCATCCGCGGGAAGGAGGACCTGATGCGTCTTTCGGGAGAAGTGGCGGAGCTGATCCGGAATGATGTGAAGATCATACTGGTGCACGGCGGCGGCCCCGAGATATCTGCCGAAATGGAGAAAAGAGGGCTGGAGCCGAAGAAAGTTGCCGGATTAAGAATAACCGACGAGAGCACCCTGAAGGTCGCAGAGGAGGTCTTAAGCGATTTAAACAAAAACGTGGTAGAAAGCCTCACCGAATCGTCAGTGTCAGCTGTAGGCATGCCCGCCCACATGTGCACTCTCTGCAAAAAGAAGGAACCATACAAAGCAACGGAGAACGGAAAGGTGGTGACGGTGGACCTCGGGCTGGTCGGAGAGGTCACAGACATAGACGGCGATACTCTCCTGGATCTTCTCCACAGCGGCATCACGCCGGTGGTATACCCCATAGGGAAAGATAAGAAAGGCAACCTTCTGAACATCAACGCCGACACTATGGCGGCAGGCATTGCCGCAGGCATTGACTGCGAGGAACTGATAATGATAACGGATGTCCCAGGGATACTGATGGATGTGAAGGATCCGTCGTCCAAGGTGGACAAGATCACTTCGAAACAGATTGACAAGCTGATTGCCGACGGGACGATATCCGGCGGTATGATACCGAAGGTGGACGCATGCCGCGATGCCCTGAAAGCAGGCGTCGGAACGGTGCGTATGGTGAACGGGAAGGACCCTAACAGCATACTGACCGATGTGATCAAGAACGTTCCGCACGGAACAATAATAACAATGTGATGAAAATGGACTTCAAAAATATCAAGGAACTCAGCTCAGAATATCTGTTCCAGAACTATGGGCGCATGGAATTGGCATTCACCCACGGCAAGGGAGCATACCTGTACGACACCGGCGGCAAAGAATATCTCGACCTGGTGGCAGGCATCGCCGTGAACTCGATAGGCTATGCGCATCCGAAATGGGTAAAGGCGATGCAGGAACAGGTCTCCAAGATGGTCCACGTCTCCAATCTGTATTATGTAGGCGAACAGGCCGAGCTCGGAGAGAAGGTGGCCTCGGTCGCCCCCGGCGACCTGAAACGCTCCCTCTTCGTCAACAGCGGCGCGGAGGCCAACGAAGGGGCGATGAAGCTGGCGGTCCGCTACACAAAGCGCGGCAAGATCATGTCCGCAAGCAATGGGTTCCACGGCCGCACATCAGCTTCTCTGGGCGCTACAGGCCAGACGAAGTATCAGGAGTCATTCGAGCCGCTGATAAGCAATGCGTTCCGCTACTATGCGTTCGGGGATCTGGAGTCTGTCAAAGAAACAATGGACAAAGACACGGCGGCCCTTCTTGTCGAGCCCATACAGGGCGAGGGAGGGGTTGTCTCCGCAAGCACGGAGTTCTTCAAAGGCGTCCGCGACCTGTGTTCGGACAACGGAACACTCATGGTCGTCGATGAGGTCCAGACAGGCATCGGACGCACCGGCAAATGGTTCGGCATCGACAACCACGGCGTGGTCCCGGACATAATGACGCTGGCGAAAGGCCTGGGCGGCGGAGTGCCGATAGGAGCGGTGGTGACCACCGACGTGATATCTAAAGTTATGACCCCCGGCACGCACGGGACGACATTCGGAGGGAATCCCCTTGTCGCAAGATCCGCATGCACAGTGCTGGACATAATAAAGGAAGAGCGTCTCGTCGAGAACGCGCGCGATCTCGGAAAGAAATGGATGGATGAACTGAAGGCTGTGAAATCCGGAAAGATCAAGGACGTCCGCGGGTCGGGATTCATCATCGGTGTCGAGCTTGATTCCAAGGAGACAGCTGACGCGATACGGAAATCGATGCTGGAGAAAGGGATACTGGTCAACATCTGCCACGGTAGCGTGCTGCGCCTGATCCCGCCTCTGATACTGAATGCGGGACAGAAAAATATGTTCATGTCAGCTTTCAAGGAAGTTATCTGAGACCAGACAAATATGCACCTTTTGAAACATTTTTTTTAATTATTGTTCGGAACAGGACATATATACTCAAAGAGCATACCCTTGATCATGTCCAATAATGTGTCCAAAGAAAGCCTTGCAGAAAGGACCAGAGCATACATAGACGCGCACCCTAGCGTGAAGGATTGCATAGCAAAAGGTCTGATAAACTACTCTTCCCTGGCCAGGATGATAATGAAGGATCTGGACGTGGATAACGAAGAGGCAGTGATGATAGCCTGCCGCCGCTATGCGGGCAGGCTGAACACCACCAGCGACCATGAGCGGAGCATACTGAGGATACTCAAGGACAGCAGGCTTGAGATGAGGACCAAGACCTGCATCGTGACTGCAAAGAATGACTGGACTGTCCTTCACAAAATGGACAACCTTTTCAAAGACCTCTGGAACGAGAATTCCATCATGCAGTGCGTCCAGTCGGCATCAGCAGTGACGATAATCGCGGACAGCATGCTGAGGGAGAGGATCGTGGACACCGTCGGAAGGTTCAATATCATCAAGATAAGGGAGAACCTTGTGGAGATAGCGGTCAAATCCCCCGAGAAGATAGTGGACACCAGCGGCGTGATCGCATATCTTATAACGAACCTCTCCGACGCGGGCATCAACATAGAGGAGACGGTCAGCTGCCATACAGATACGATATTCATCGTCGGCGAACGGGACATGATCAATGCATATTCTGTGCTGACCAAATGCATACAATCCGCAGAGATGACGATCAAGGATTGAATCTGCAGCTAACGCCCAAATGGAACTGTTCCAGACATATGTGAGCTGGGGCATATCGGCTTGGTTCAGAGATCTCTATTACCGTAAATGACATTGTTTTGTTACTGTAAATGACAGTAATCAATTACTGTAAATTACAATACTTTATTACTGTAAATGACAGTAATATATACCAATGTCCTAAGGCGCCTGTTTGTCATAGAGGACGTACCCGCATGGAACCCCGCAATGAGGTCCAGATCCGCTCTGAGAGCGGCCCCGAAGAGGCATTTTGTGGATCCCTCGATCGCAGCGACGATGTTCCACTCATTATCACAGGGTCTGATGAAAGACCTGAACACAATGGGATTCCTGTTCGAATCCTTATGCGTCAGGGACCTGAGGATATATGCTCAGGCGATCGAGGGAGAAATATACCACTACCGCGACCGCACTGATCTTGAAGCAGATGCGGTGATACATCTCCGAGACGGCAGATGGGCGGCGGTCGAGGTAAAGCTGGGGAACCAGCTGGACGAGGCAGCAAAGGATCTGCTCAGGCTCAGAGATAAAGTTGACACGGACAGGATGCAGATGCCGTCGTTCCTGATGGTGATAACGTCTTCCGGTTATGCGTATGAGCGCGAGGACGGCGTATTGGTAGTGCCCATCGGATGTCTGAGGGACTGATATCTGGCTCCCGCAAAGAGAGATCCATCATTCAGCCGAATTTTCATTGAGGCCGGGCGGCTCCCACGCTGTCTCTCCGACGTAATCTTTGATCTTCCAGACCAGCCACAGCGGAAGGCCTGTGACGCCGTTCTTCCCGACATTGTTCATGCTCACTTTGACCGCGCATTCCGGATGATAAAGGTCAATGAACTGCGCAAGCGATTTGGACTTGGTGTTTGTCTCCGCTTTTACCTCGATAGGAACCGTCTTCGTGCCGAAATTATCGATGAAATCCACTTCAGCGATGCCTTCGGATCTCCAATAGTAAGGAGACTTACCGATGAAGAGAAGCTCGTTGAGAACATGGTTCTCCGCAACGGCGCCTTTGAAATGTTTGTATTTACCGTTGCTGTCAAATATGAACGCAGGGTCCACCCCGGCAAGCTTTCTCAGCAGCCCGACATCTGCGAAGTATATCTTGAACACAGTCTCATCAGAGTAGGATGAGAGGGGGACCATCGGCGCAGATATCATGTTGACCTTATGTATCAGCCCGGCGGATATCAGCCACTCCATCGCGCGTTCCAGGTCCTTTGCTCTCAGCCCTTCCTTGACATGGCTGAAGAAGAAGCGTTTGTTCTCTCTGGACAGCTGCTGCGGAATGGACCTCCAGATCATGGTAAGTTCGTTCAGGTCTGCCGCGGCATGTTTTCCGAAGTCGTCAACGTAGTCTTTCAGTATATCGTCCTGTATCATCTCTACGGCAGAGATGTCCTTTGTGGAAACCCATCTTTTGACGACGGCAGGCATGCCGCCTACAACATAGTACTTTCTCAGATAGTCGGTCAGCTTTGTCTCGATGGCCGCCGGGACCTTCTCAGTGATAGGAAGCTCTTTAAGATAACCGCAAAGCATGTCCTCGCCGTTGGCGAGGAGGAACTCGAAGAAATTCATTGGATACAGCCTCATGCGGTTGACCTTGCCGACAGGGAACGAATGCGGTTTCGACAGCTTTATGCCTAAGAGCGAACCAGCACAAACAACATGATGCTCGGGGGCTTCTTCGCAGAAGTATTTCAGCGAGGTCAGGGCACGGCCGCAGTATTGTATCTCATCGAAAAATATCAGTGTCTTACCGGGTACGATGGGTCTGCCTATGAGTATGCTGAATTCCTCTATGATGCGGTGCGGGTCCAGATTCTGCTCGAAGTGCGATGCAAGGTCCCTGTCATCCTCAAAGTTGAAGTATGCCACGCTGTCATAGTTCTTTGAACCGAACTCATTGAGCAGATGTGTCTTTCCGCACTGACGGACCCCATCAAGTATCAGCGGCTTGCGCCAGGGGTCGTTCTTCCATTCGATCAGGCGGTCATAGCACAGTCTGCGCATATGTTCTGTATGCAGATAGTATTATTTTAAGTCTGGCTTGCAAAAACCTAACGAATAATTCCTGAAATCGTCGCAAAAACCTAACGAATATTTTGCATTTTCACTGCAAGAACCTAACGAATGTTATACTGACGTTATATCAAAATATATACTTGAGTACAACAGTGACTGTACAACGAAAGAAAGATCCTCAGATCAATTAAACTTTAGATGTCCTGAAGGAATAAAAATTATCATAGAAAAAGATAGAAGAATCTAAAGAATTCGGAAACATGTCGGAAGTGAAGTGAAAATATGGACGGAGACGATTTATTCATACTCGTCATAGTAACAGCAGGAATTATAGGAGTAATTTACATCATTATCAACTACTGGAAAATATTGATAATGATAATTGCCATAATAATCATACTAATAATAACATACTACATAATCAAATTCTACAGAGAAAATGAAGAAACAGAATCAAATATTTACGAAGATTTTCCAAAAATAAAACAAAATAAACATCTTACAACAAACCAAGAATCAAAAACAAAACCATATGAACATGGCTTTAAACATGAAAACATACTAAAGGGGGAACTCTTTGAAGAATTCATTAAAAACATGTTCAATGAAAATTTTTTTAAAATATTAAACGAAACGCCCTCTGCTTTTGACAATGAAGCAGAGGCTGAGGAAGTAATGAAGCCGGATCTATATATAAAAGAAAGATTAACAGATGAAAAATTCTGGATAGAATGCAAGTTCAGATCAAAAACAAAAGAAAACGGATCCATAGAATGGACCGATATAAAACATAAAAAAATATATGAAAAATTTGGAAAAGAAAGCAACAGCAAAGTTTTCATAGCTATAGGTATAGGATCGAATCCTTCAAACCCAGACAAAATATTTTTCCTGGATTTAGACTCAACACCTTATCTAACATTATACGAATCATTCTACAAGAAATATGAATTTCCAAAGGATCACAATTTCAAAAATCTAAATGAATTAAAACAAAAATGTTGTCTTAAAGATACTTATGCACAAACCAATTGCAACAACTGATTAACGCAAATCTAAAAACTAAAAGCATATATTGAATAATAAAGGAAATCCGCATGAGTTGATTCGGGAATGAAGAAAAAAATAAGCGGCGTACTGAAACAGGATCTAAACGAGGAAGCAAAATACTCCGGCGTATACACGATATGGCTGCTGTTTCTGGAAAAATGCGAAGTTCCTCCCACAGCTGTGGTTCTGAAAAAACTGAAAGAAAGGTTCGGCGAGGTCGATGTTGTTTCAGGCGGACCGAACCTGAATTCGTTCGCGCTCTGCTCGCACAAGGTCACATATAAGGGCAAAAAAGAGATGCCGTTGCAGGTAATCATAACTGGGTGTGATGAGGTAACAAAACCTCATGGCGATGATATCGCCCGCACTCAATTCTGGGACGGCCCTGATGATGAGGCGCTGCTTGACTCCTGCGGATATCAGGTAATGGTAAGCGATTTTCTGGCTGCAGGGCTGCCTCCTCTTGAACGCGCAAGTATTTTGTCCGACCTGATCGAAATTGCATTGGAACTGTTCCCGACATGTGCGGCGGTCTATGTTGATGCCAGCGGCAGGTTGCTGACAGCTGAAAGGATGAGAGGCAATCCCTACGAAGGGCCGCTCCGTTTTATATGGTTCGGGGTCAACGCACGGTTCTTCAACATCCAAAACACGGAGGACAGCTTGGTGGATACTCTCGGACTGTATGCGCTCGGCCTCCCTGACATGCAATATCATTTCCACGGCCTTGACCCCAATGAGGTTGTGGATCACGCCTACAACACAGCGATCTATCAATTCGAGAACGATGCGCCGATCAAATCCGGCGAAACGATTAGCGGTTTCTCTCCCGACAGCAGGTGGAAGTGCCAGTATGAACGCTCGCTGATTCAGCCGAGCCGCGATGTGCTTGATGTCGAGATGGGAGAGTTCGCATCCGGAAAACGCAGACGATAAGTCAAATCATAAGGTAACAGGGAGTAAGAGTGGAGCCACCTCGGAGATTCGAACTCCGGACCTGCTGATTACAAGTCAGCCGCACTACCGGGCTATGCAAAGGTGGCTTGGGTC
>WQTN01000090.1 GCA_009786295.1 Methanomassiliicoccaceae archaeon | reverse complement strand
GTATGGAGAAGTGATTGTTTCTTTATATTTTTGAGTAAAGGATCAAGACGTGTCAAAACAATTTTTTGCCGTTGAGGATATCGAGCCCTGTCTCTTTTGCAAGACCGGTCTCTTTGAACGGATTGACCTTTTGAACAACCCCCTCCCGCCTGAAGAACGAGCCGGTGTTCTTGAACCAGAATGTGACTTCTGCGGCTGTGCATTGTTCTCTTATATCCGTGACCCAGTCGTAGTCACAGATCCTGGCCTCGCGGCCTGTCTCGCCGCCGACGGTGACATGCTCGATCTCGCTGAGATAAGGCGACAGATCTATTCTCTCTAGCAGCGGTGCGCAGGCCACGAAGCGCCGTTTGATCGGGTACGAGAGGAACAACGGAAGTCTCTGATCGGCCAGGGACTGATTCTCGACCGTGCACCCGATGTTCACGTTATCATAACCGTCGCCCCAATCGGATGGAAGAGATACAGGAAAACGCTCTATGCGTTTGGTCAGGATCAGAAAATCCAGATCTGGGCGCTGTTTTATCATTTCCCATGCTTCTGCGCGCCACTCATCCGCCTCTGGGATGAAGAAATCGCTGGCAAAGCATGTGGCCACTATCTTCCCGCCCTGGATCTTGGGCGTGCCCTTGGCTGTCTTGGCGATCGGTTTATCGAACTCCCCGGTCTTCTGCACAGTGTTCTGACCATGGCGTTTGGAGTACGGCCCGTAGAAATAGCAATAGGTGCAGCCGTCGCTTACCTTGTAACATCCGGACCATGGCTCCCAGTTCATGTTCTCTGCTTTCCTTTGTGCAGTATGGTCTGAGTTGAATAAGTAAGTTGAGACTTTGAGTATGGAGGAATTGCAGCATTAAATGGCAATATCTTCGGCACAGACCGATCCTCAAAAATTATTTACTGCATATTAATTATCAAAAAATATGCAGTAAAAAATCATTCGTAAATCAGTTTTGTAATAAAATCACAAAAAAATAATTTATAAATCATTTTTTAGATTGATATAAATAATCAGATGTACTCTATTGGAACAGCAACCAGATTTTCCCTCAGATGAGTGAGCTTCTCGCAGAGGCATATTATGGAGCCTTTTCCGCGGATCTTTGTTTTATCCAGGTCGAGAACATTGAATGCGCTTGCCATTGACGCATCTGGGCTTGCGCTCATTTTTATCTCGATCGGATACAGTATTCCGTTCTCATGGATGATGAGGCCTATCTCGCTTTCAGAGACTTCCCTCATTCCGTCCCGACTGCTGCGTCTTTTGTCTTTTCCCCTGTAATAGAACACACTGAATCTTGGATCCATCCCTGCGTTCGAGAAAGATTTCAGGATCTCGCTTATGACAAATGTCTCGAACATGCTTCCGTTCATCGCGCTCGCGCGGAGCGTCTCCGGTGTTAGCCACCGCGTCAGATAGCACGCAAGCCCCGTATCGCGGAAATAGATTTTGGGAGTCTTTATTGCACGGTTCAGCGCCGATGAACTATAAGGCTGCAATAAGTAGACAAGCCCGGACGCCTGCAATATGGAGACCCATTCCTTTATTGTGGCCGAAGTTTTTCCAACCTCGTCCGCAACAGAGGAATAGTTCAGCATCTGTCCGGTCCTGGCCGCTATTGCGGTCATGAAGGTTATGAAGGACATTTTGTCCTTTACGTTTATCATGCGGCTTACATCACGTTCTATGTACGTCTGAACATAGCTCGACCAATACGTTTGCCACTCTTTTTCTTTGAGTTGTAATTCCGGATTAAAGCCGCGGTGGATGCGCTGCCAAATATCATCATATCCTGTAAGATGATTTTTCCTTTCCGAGAGATATTCTTCGCTGGGAACAAAATGTCTGTTGAAATCTATTGTCTTGATCTCACGCATGGATAATCCCTGAAGCTCGTGTATCGCCACTCTGCCGGAAAGGCTTTCGACCACATTCTCCATAAGATCATATTGCTGGCTGCCGGATAGGAAATATCTACCATATTCCTTTCCTCGGTCGCATATCCTTTTCATCTCCGGAAAAAGCTCAGGTGCATATTGGACCTCGTCCAATATTATCGGAGGAGGATTGTCTCTCATGAACATGATCGGATCCGACAGAGCGGCTTTAAGCTGGAACTTATCGTCGAATGTTATTTGCGGGATTCCTTTGAAGGTTTCTTCAATTATCGTACTTTTACCGACCTGACGCGGGCCTGTGACCAGAACAGATTTGAAGGTCTGTCCGCTTTTTTCCAGTATTGGTTCAATGGCTCTCCTGATGTATTCCATACAAACACCATGTTGCGACTAATTTATAGTACAAGTATAAATTAGCCAATATATAAACCTAAACGTCTCTTTCTCCTGTTGTGATAGGCCTTCCATATTTCAATCTGAAGGCTTGCTTATCTAAAGAAGCATACGGTTTCTGATAAGATTAATTATAACGCACATCCTACCCAAGAGCATATGAAAGTCTATGATGCCTACAAACTGGCGATAGAGACAGGTATCAAGAACGACCCCCGACCGAAAGAGGAGATTGATCTTGCCCTCAAGAACGCCAAAGAAGAGTATGAGAAGCTTCCGGACGATAAGAAAGCATACTTCGATAAAGAAAAGCTCTGGAACCCTTATGCCGACTCCAGACTCTCCTGGGGAGAGGACCTTGCGAAGGAAACGGAGGCAGAGAGGTTCATGTGGGGCATCGACATCGGGACCGGAGAGATCATGCTTGCGGACCGCCTTAAAGAAAAAGGGCAGAAGATCTCGGCTGTTGTCGCCCACCATCCCGTCGGCGTATCGAAAACGCCTTTCCCGGAGGTCATGTGGATGCAGACCGATATGTTCCACGATGTAGGGATACCGATAAACATCACGGAAGGCCTCATAAAGACAAGGATGGATGAGGTGTCAAGGAATGTTCTGGGCTCCAATTACAACCAATCCGTTGATGCAGCAAGGCTGATGAACATGCTTATGTTCAACATACATTCTCCGGCCGACAACATGGTGCAGCTTTATCTTGAAGATCTTTTTGAAAAGAGCCAGCCGAAATATCTTGAGGATGTGATCGATGTGCTGATGAAAGAACCCGAGTTCCAGCAGGCCTCGAGATACAACGACCCGCCGAAGATCATGTCTGGCGGCAGAAAGAGCCGCTGCGGGAAGATAATATCAAAGATGACCGGCGGGACATCCGGCCCGAAAGAGATCTACGAGAAACTTGCCGCTGCGGGAGTCGGGACCGTCATCGGAATGCACTTCCCGGAAACCCATCTGGAAGAGGCGAAGAAACACCACATCAACATGATCATCTCCGGACATATGGCATCTGATTCTCTGGGGATCAACAGGATATGCGATGTGTGGGAGAAGAAGGGCATCGAAGTGTTCGGATGCTCAGGATTCATGAGGTTCAGCAGGAATTGACGATGTTCGAAAGATCCTCTGCGATAATCAAGGACGTTAAGAAACTGTCATTCGACTACGTCCCCGCAAAACTGGTCCACAGGGAAGATCAGATGCACCGTTTGGAAATGCTTTTCAGACCGATGGTGACAAACGGAGTCTCATGCTCAGCGTTCCTGATCGGAAGCGTCGGGACAGGTAAGACGGTTACCGCAAAGAGGTTCTGCGAAGATGTGCTGAAATATTGTGCCAGCAACGGTAAAATGATGGATCATATCTTCATCAACTGCAGAATAAGGAACACAGCGCACGGAGTGCTTCTCCAGATCATACGTACTTTCGATCCGGGTTTTCCGGACAGGGGATTCTCTGTAGACGAGATGCTGAGATCTCTCAAAAAGCATGTGGAATCCAGGTCCAGGCCGCTGATCCTCGTATTGGACGAAGTGGATGTGCTCCTGAAGAACAACAACAGCGACCTGATATACCAGATGTCGAGGTTCACCGAGGATATGCGGGGCGGCTCCTCCATCTCCATGATAATGATCTCGCAGGAGCCTGTATCAGAGATGCTTGATAATGCGTCGATGTCAAGTTTCAAGAGAGCAAATGCAATAAAATTCGATAAATACTCAAAGAATGAACTGAAGGACATAGTATTGGCAAGGGCTGATGAAGCTTTGATGCCCGGCACCATGGATGTTGATGTCGCCGATCTTTTGGCGGACATCGGGAAAGAATATGGCGATGCGCGCTTGGTGATAGAGATGCTTGAGAAGGCCGCGGCCATTGCGGAGGAAAAAGAAGACGGCAAGCTGACAGCGGATGATGTCAGGTCGGCGAACGCGCTGATCTATAGCAATGTGTCGGAAAGCAAGCTTGCAGCTTTGGACATGAAAAGGAAGATCGCTCTTCTGGCCATAGCCCGCGCCATCAAAGGGGAGCCGTACGTAAGCATCACTCGGGTGGAGAAGACATATGAGGTCGTTTGCGAAGAGTACGGACAGACCGCGAGGAAACACACCCAGTTCTGGACATATGTTCAGGATATGGAAAAAATGAATCTTTTGGATACGGTGGTAAAGAGCGAGACCGACGGAGGAAGGGTCACATACATCTCGATACCAGACATCCCTCCAAAAGAGCTGGCTAAAAAGCTTGAATATTTATTGGAGTCCCCCGTTTCAGACGATGAGTTCGAGCTCTGATAAGATGAGGTGCGACCAATGTTCCAGCGAAGCAGTCACCCTGATAAGATACAACGGGTCGCACCTGTGCGCTGAGCACTTCAGGACATACGTTGAGAAAAGAGTAAAGAAAGAGATACGCAAACAGATCGATGTTCATCCGGGAGATACGATCGCGGTAGCGGTATCCGGCGGAAAGGACAGCATGGTGACCCTGCATATCCTCGACACAGTGTTCGGGGAGAGAAAGGACATCTCCCTTTGCGCCATATCCATCGATGAGGGAATCAAAGGATACAGACCTCCTAGCTTAGATATCGTAAGGGATTTCTGCAAAGAACGCGGCATCGCTTCCTGCGTCAGGTCCTTCTCAGAGATGGACATGGAAATGGACAGGATCGCTTCTGTTTCGGGAGAGAACAGCCCATGCACATACTGCGGGGTCTTCAGAAGAAAACTTATGAACGACCAAGCCCGCGAAATAGGAGCAAAATATCTGGCCACCGGGCACAACCTGGATGATATGGCTCAATCGATAATGATGAATTTCGTCAGGGGGGATGTGGAACGCCTCGCAAGACTGGGGCCCCATACAAAGATACAGCCCGGACTTATCCCCAGATTCCATCCTCTGAGGCTGATACCCGAAAAAGAGTCTCTCCTCTATGCGATCGTTGCCGGGATACCTTTCTGGGACGGAGAATGTCCCTATTACATGGAGGCACTGAGGAACCAGTACAGGGATGTCGTGGACCAGCTGGAAGACAGATCGCCGGGATCAAAGTTCAGCATCTTGGCATCATATGACACGCTGAAACCAATGCTTGCGGAACATTTTCCGCCGTCCGGTCTGCGGTTGTGTTCCTGCGGCGAGCCTACTCTCGGAGAGAGATGCAAAGCGTGCGAGCTTCGGTCGTCCCTTGAAAAAAGGATCAAAGGTCTCTGAACTTAGCCCCTCATTTCTCCTCTGCCCCCTCATCTTCAGGCTCGTAGAAATAGTCAATAAGTTTTTCTGTTCCTCTGTTTGGCAGCAGTTTACGACGCTCAAGCCGCTCCTGCGCATCGCTGAGAATCGATTTTATCTTTTCTTCAAGCAACGCTTTTGGTGGCAACTCTATCCAATATTCCACAACAGCGATTCCTGACCGGTCCATTTCCAGCAGCTCGACCTGACTACGGCTAGCCTTTGTGCATAGTATCAGTCCAATTGGTTCGTTCTCGCCTTCATGACGCTCGAATTTGTTCAGCCACTTCAGATAGAATTCCATCTGCCCTTTATATTGTGGAATGAACTTTCCCATCTTCAGTTCAACTGCTACTAACCTTTTCAGAATACGGTGGTAAAACAACAAATCAAGAGTGTAATCTTCATCATCCAAGACCATGCGCTTCTGGCGTTCGACAAATGTAAACCCATGACCGAATTCGAGTATGAATGCCTCAAGCTCACTGAGTATCGCCTTTTCCAAATCGGCTTCTAGAAAGTTATCCTTCAGTCCTAAAGTATCAAGAAGATATGGATCCTTGAATATATTGAACGGGACCACAGAGCCCTCTGTCAGCTGAGAGTTGGCAATCTCACGCCTTTCATAAGCCTTTCTGGATATCTGCTTCCGCAGGTCGCGGATTCCTAAGTTCCGTTCTGCCGCATCCCTTGCATAATACATCCTTGCTTCCTCATTTTTAAGTGGTAGCATCTCAATAAAATGAGACCAACTCAATTGTCGCGACAGTGTCGCGACAATCTGAGGATCTGGAAAAAGTTCAGCAAATTTTATCATTTTTGCCATCTTTGTGCGTTCAAAACTGTTCCCATACTTTTCAACCAATTGTTGCGACAGTGTCGCGACAATCTTTTCGCCATACTTTGCACGTCCGTTACCGAGCAGAACAGATCCAAGGCATCTGCCGATCTCCCAGTACATCATTGTAACTTCACTATTAGCAAAAGAGCCTGCGCGCTGTTTTCTGACCTCAATGATTTTTGCAACGTGTTCAAAAAGATGGCCCTCATTCTCATAAAAGTTTTCCTGCACTGAAATTTCTTTCTTCTCATTGTGTTTTGACATTACCTTGTCGTGCCTTATTTTACTCCATAAATCACACAGACTACAGTTAGTAAGTAGTCCTTTGAGGAGGAGGGGACAAATTAGTGCGACACGTCGCACAGATCTTTCCGTTGCCGGAATATCATCATTAGTAATCCATCTTGTTCAGAAAGTTAAAGATCTCTGAACGGCACAAGGTCGCAACAGGTGCATTCTATGCACATGGTACGGCATTCTCTTGTATCCA
>WQTN01000089.1 GCA_009786295.1 Methanomassiliicoccaceae archaeon | reverse complement strand
ATCGTCCCTAACAGCGGATGTTCCTGTCAGGAGAAACAGAGAATAAAGGTATTGGGCGTCGCTGATGCCTTCCGCCGACAGCCTCTCCAGCATCTCTGCTGCCTTGTTCATGTCATATCCCGGCGACGCACGTTCCATGTGCGAACGCGCTTCTGAATAAACAGTGCTGTGAGGCATCTCAAACGGCATTGACACATAGAGGCAAGTATAAATTATTAATCATTTCAATAATAGTCTGTTGGCGAAAGCAAATCAAAAATATTCATTGGGCACTGTCAAAGAACGGTTGGTTGATATGGCATATTTGACTGTGAGCGGCATGGAGATACAAAGCCGATATGAAATCATAAAAGTTATAATGCCCTTAGATTATTGCCATTCATGCGCGAGGACTCTGGCATTCCGTTCGAAAGTCAGATGGAGCCTTTGGAGTGGGCAAAGTTCATAATAAGGACCAAATCGGAGAAGAATTATCATTCTGCTTTTTCGATACTCTCAGCTGCTGCTAACAGGGGGTCTTCCGATGCAGAGTTCTATCTCGGCCTTCTTTACTCAAGAGGTCAGGGTGTGAAGAAAGATCTGACCGCAGCAAAATTCTGGTTCGAACGCGCTTCCGAAGACGAAAACCTCGGCGCGATGTATTTTTTAGGTAAGATGTACAGCAAAGGCTACGGGGCAGAGAAAGACACCCAAAAAGCAATATTCTATCTGAACACGCCGGCGCTGATGGGCGACCCGCGGGCTCAATACGAACTCGGACTGATACACTTTGACGGGAACGGAAAGGAAAAGGACCTTCATGCAGCGGTCAGCTGGTTCAGGATGTCCGCCGACTCCGGACACTCCGAGGCACAGTTCATACTCGGGCAGCTGTACAAAACGGGGTACGGCGTCGAGAAAAGCACAGAGAAGGCCCTGGATTGGCTCACGTCCGCTGCGATGAACAAGCACAGAGGAGCCCAGATACTTCTGGGGAACATGTACGACACAGGGGACGGCGTGCCAATGGATAAGGAAGAGGCCGACCGCTGGTACGGTATGAGGGACGAAGAGATTATTTCAGCCCTCTGACCTTTCCGTCATCGGTAAGGTCCATTCTCATTGCTGCGGGTACTTTTGAGAGCCCCGGCATCAGCGTCATCGTGCCGCATATCGGCACCACGAAACCCGCTCCTGCGGAAAGGGCCACCTCTCTCACGCTGAGTTTCCATCCTTTGGGCGCCCCGATCATCTCTGCCGTGTCGGAAAGCGAATACTGCGTCTTTGCCACGCAGATGGGGAGCTTCCCGAACCCTTTGCTCTCAAGGTCTTTCAGGGTCTTTTCCGCCGGGCCGAAATAGATCACGCCATCGGCGCCGTAGATCTTTGTGGCTATCGCCTCAATTTTCTTCTTCAGGGGGATGTCGTCCTCATAAAGCACCTTGAAGTTCTTCTCTCCCTTCTCGATGACCTCCACGACCTTCCTGGCCAGTTCCTCCGCGCCCTTTCCCCCCTCCATGAACGCGTCGGACTGGACACATTCCGTTCTCAGTTCTCTGCAGTGGTCGCGCAGCATCTGCATGTGCTCAGGATCATCGAACGAGAAGTGGTTGATCGATACGATCACCGGAACGCCGTACCTTTTCACATTCTCTATGTGCTTGTCGAGGTTCGATATCCCCTTCATCAAAGCCTCCTTCGTCAGGGTATCGGGCTCATCGAGCTTGGCGCCTCCGTGCGTCATAAGCGCCCTGATGGACGCGACGATCACGGCGCAGTCCGGGGACAGCCCCGCCTGCCTGCATACTATGTCAAAGAACTTCTCTCCGCCGAGGTCTGCGGCGAATCCCGCTTCCGTAACTGCATAATCTCCCAGCTTCATTGCGTATCTGGTCGCCAGCACGCTGTTATTCCCGTGCGCTATGTTCGCAAAGGGGAATCCGTGCACGAACACCGGCTGGCCTTCAAGAGTCTGGACAAGATTCGGCTTCAATGCGTCCTTAAGCAGTATCATCATCGCGCCGGAGCATCCGAGGTCCTTCACTGTGACCATATCTCCGGTGTACGTGTAGGCGACGACCATCCTCTCGATCCTTTCCCTGAGGTCCTTGTAGCTGGTTGCTAAGGCAAGTATCGCCGAGATCTCGGATGCGGAAGTGATCAGGAAGCCGCTTTCGTGCGTAACGCCGCCGGAGATCTTTCCCCCGCCGAGGCCGACAACGATCTGTCTGAGCTCGCGGCAGTTCATATCCATGGCTTTTTTCAGGACTATCGTCGACGGATCTATCCTGAGGGGATTATCCCTCACAAGATTGTTCTCCAAGACAGCAGACAGCAGATTGTGGGCAGACGATACCGCATGTATGTCCCCCGTGAAATGAAGGTCTATATCCCACATCGGATAGACCTGAGAATATCCTCCGCCGGTGGCCCCTCCCTTCACACCAAACGTCGGCCCCATCGACGGCTCCCTGAGCGCGCCTACCACTCTCTTGCCTATGTGGCTGAGCCCTTGGATAAGGCCGATGGTGGTCACGGTCTTTCCTTCTCCGGCGGGAGTCGGCGTCACAGCCGTTACAACTATCAGTTTCCCATCGTCGTTGCCGTCAAATCTTGACAGAACGTCAAGCGGGATCTTTGCGATATGTTTCCCGTATTGTTCTATGTCCTCGGATTTAAGACCTATCGAGTCGGCTATGTCCACTATGCTCCTGACATCGGCCTCTTCTGCGATCTGCATGTCGTCTTTCATTGGTTCACTGAGGGGCTGAATACTATTCTAACAATAAAAAGGAATGAGAGAAAACCCAATGATTTCAGCAAATCATTTCAACTGACAGAGCATCCGCGCAAAGAATGAGAAGGTATGGCTATTACATCTTCGACATGGACAACACCCTGGTGGATTCAAGAAAGGGTTATGAGGAAGCATTCATCGCCGCGTTTGAAGAGTTCGGCATGCCTTATGACCCTGCTCTCTATAACGAGTATATCCGCACCCCTCTGAGCATGACGTTCTCAAAATACTGCCCCGGCTCTCCGAACAGTTATAAGGACTTCGTCTCCGCCATCTCCGCTGTTTATGAGAGGACGTGTCTCAACGGCGTGAGGCTGTTCCCCGATGCGGAAAGATGCCTCGGCCGGCTGTCCGGCGCAGGGTGCGCATTGGGAATAGTTTCCAACTCATACATGGCGCAGATCATGGAGATACTCGAAAGGCTTCGGGTGGACGGCATGTTCTCGTCCGTTGTCGGACGAGACAGAGTGGCGTTCGCTAAGCCGGACCCGGAACCCGTCCTGCTGTGCATGTCGGAGATGGGTGCATCCGCAGGCGGATCGATGATCACGGGGGACAGCGTCAATGATGTATTGGCTGGGAAGAGGGCCGGGATTTCCTCAGCGCTGATCAACAGATACGGAGAGGATATTCTTTGCGACGAATGTGATTTTTTCATCAGGAGTTTGGATGAGCTCTGAGCAGCCGCGGCATATCTGGCAATGCGAAGGATGAACCAAGGCGCTACGATTTTCGTATCAATGGTTTCTACGCTCAAGAAATTAATCCGCAGACAATCGAAATTCGAAATTCGTAGAGAGCAGTCCAATATATTTTATATCGCATGGAACATATCCTGTAGTGATGGGATATGAAGGTTGGTATAGACCTAGGAACAACGTACTCTACAGTTGCAAAATATGATAAAAAAACATCCAGGCCCGAGATCATCAACAATAAGTTCGAAAAGGAACTGACCCCTTCGGTCATTTGCTTTTTGGACAACGGGGAGATACTGATTGGAGAGGACGCAAAGGATATGCAGGCCGGGGGCGCCGGCACCATTGCGGCAGCTTTCAAGAGAGGGATGGGAGACAACAGTTTCACTGTAGAGGCTAATGGCAAAGTGTACACAGCGGAAGAGCTCTCTGCGATGCTCTTGAAAAAACTAATATCGGATGCGGAAGAGAAATCCCGGGAAAAGATTGATTCAGTGGTGATCACCGTTCCCGCTTACTTCAATGATTTCCAGAGGACTGCCACCATCCGTGCGGGGGAAGCATGCGGCGTGAAGGTCATGAAGATCATCAACGAGCCTACGGCCGCGGCGATATCATACGGATACAACAAAGAATCCAACAAGACCGTACTGGTCTATGACCTCGGAGGCGGGACGTTCGATGTCACGCTCGTGAGGGTGAACAAAGGGAACATACAGGTCCTGGGAACGGACGGCAACCACATACTGGGAGGAAAGGACTGGGATGCGGCCATCGTCAAGTTCGTGGCCGAACAATTCCTTGAAGAGTATGGCGTGGACCCCAGAGACGACGAGCCCACAAAGAACGAGCTCATCGTCGCTTGTGAGAACTACAAGAAGGTCCTCACTAAGACAGACAGAGTAACTATACAGATAAAATACGAGGGATACACAGGCAAATACACCCTCACAAAAGAACAGTTCGATATGAGGACGCAGTTCCTTCTCAATGCCACAAAAGATGTCTGCATGAGGCTGTTCAGCGACCTTGGGACCACCTGGGCGGATGTGGACGAGATACTTTTGGTAGGAGGGTCCACAAGGATGCCTCAGGTGACCAAATTCCTGGAGATGCTCTCCGGAAAGCCGGTCATCGACCACTCCGACACCGATCTGGCGGTGGCGAAAGGCGCCGCCATAACGTCGGAGTTCTACTGCAGTTCAAGCACCGGGGTAAGAGATGTGCAGATAACGGATGTGACCGCACACAGCCTCGGCGTTCTGTCCAAGAGTCCCGGCGGGGACAGGTTCATCAATGAGATAATGATCAAGAGGAACTCCAAGGTACCGTCCTCCGTCAGAAAACCGTTCAAGATAGAACCGGGCAACCTGACGAATGTGATCGACGTGTTCACTCTTCAGGGCGAGAGCAAGATGCCCCTGGACTGCTATGTGCTTGCCAGGGTCGTCATTACCGGATTCTATAATACCGGCGACGGCGAGGTCATCGACATTGAGTACACATATGACGATAACGGAGTGGTAAAGGTGTCCGCATTCCAGGGCGGGGAAGCTCTGCAGGTAGATGCAGAGCCCGTCCCCGATGACATATCCTGGATGGGCGGTTCGCCGGACAGCATTTCGAGCAGTGCGCCGATCGCAAAGAACGTCGTCCTGTGCATCGATCTGTCGAGGAGCATGAGGAACTCCCTTGATGAGGTAAGGAACGTCGTCAGGGACTTTGTCATAAGCGTAGCGGACGAGAACACCAAGTTCGGACTCATAGGTTTCGGTGATAAAGTGGGGATAATGAGGGACATGACCGCAGACCCCAACACGATCGTAACCGCTCTTGACGGCATCAAAGTGAATGTCTACGGAAGAGGGACGGACGCCAGCCCCATGGGCACGGCGGCATCGATGCTGTCGAACCGCCCCGGAGGGAAGATGATAGTCGTCCTCACCGACGGCATATGGGGGAAAAGGGACTTCGCCGTCAACGAGGCGGTCATGTGCAGGAACTCTAAGATCGCGGTCGTAGGGGTCGGGATAGGAGAGGCGGATATCGGGTTTTTAAAACAGATATCGACCGTTGAGGAAGGCGCGATGTTCACCACGCTTGACCGTCTCGGAGAGACGTTCAGCACGATCGCCACTGCCCTAAGCACAGGCTCGATGGGGATGCGCGAGAGTGCCGTGGGAGGCGCAAGGCTCGGGAGTGCACAGGTCAAGGGAAGGCTCCGCTGAGGGATTGGACTGATGACAAGTGACAGAGAGAGTTACTGTCGCCTTATAGGTCTGAACCCTTTGAAAGAGAGCACATATACCTATGACGCAATAGAAAAGAAGATCGCTGCCAAAGAGAGCAAGTGGAACAAAGAGAGCAAGGATAAACAGAATGATCTGGACCGCAGATTCCAGATCGGCAAATGGCTCGAGGCCGTGCCGGACATGCGCAGGGTCATGAAAGACCCTGTTCTCAGAAGCAGAGAGTTCGACGAAGGCAGGAAGATACTCAAGGCAAAGGCATCAAGGCTCAACAGAGAATCCATAACGCTTCACGACGGCAGCCGAGTATTGCTGCCGGGCACGGCGGAGAACCTTGTCAAGAAACTGCAGTGGGACGGTGTGGGCAAAGAGGACCTGGTCAGCCTGGCCGGGATAAAGAAGACCGCCGTTCCCCAGCCCGTCAGCGATAAGGTCGTATCGGCGTTCAAGGCTTTGCAGGAGGTGCACACATTCACTCCCATGGACCTTCTGAACGATCTGATAAACAACTCCGACCTTGAGATAAACATCAATCCGCTCGATGAGGGAAGTTCCCTCGCTCAGATCAGAAATGCGTTCGACGCCTGCGAGAAAAGGGTGAACAGCGTAAGGCAGGAAGTGCTCCCCAATCAGGATTCGTACATACAGACGCTAAGGGCGCTGAAGATCCTTCTGGGCTCCGATCAGGACCTCTCGAACCTGGTGAAATACGGCAAGTGCATGAGGATACTCGGCCCCGCAAAGCAGATGATGGACGAGGATTACGGACAGCCCTTCACAAGAGAATACATCGACGAGATAATCAACAAATACGTCCGCAATACGAACGCTGACTCCGCTATGGCGATAGCGGTGCTTGAAGAGTATTGCGTGAAGAAGAGGTACCTTGCCAATTTCTCATCAAAAGAAAGCAAACTCACAACATGTTCCCGGTGCGGCGCGCTTGTCGAGTCCGGGGACCACATAATGTGCTGTTCCGTCTGCGGAGCGAGCATAAAGACCAAATGTCCCCAGTGCGGGACCAGCCAGACCTCCGGGAACAACGCCTGCGTGAAATGCGGGTT
>WQTN01000088.1 GCA_009786295.1 Methanomassiliicoccaceae archaeon | reverse complement strand
CTGACCGTTGCATAATGGGCAGACAGTTGTCAGCGACCTGCCGCAGCCGGAACATACGGCGTGCTCCCTCTCGATGGATTTCAGGCATGTGGGGCACTGATATCCGAAGGGGCTTCTGCTGGCGCATTTAGGGCAAAGCCGGCCGTCGCGTTCGATCATCTCGCCGCAGTGGATACAAGGCTGTTTGTATGTTGCCATATCATCTTCCTCTTTTTACACCACACCCCCCTATCGCGACAAGGTCGAGTTTTTGGCAAGTCGATACATCATATATTGATCGGCCTTCGACCTTTTTCACTGCCTGTGGCTGCTGACTCTATGTATCCCTATGGCTGATTATTATTCTTTTTATTAAATCGGGACGCTGCAGTCCAAATAAACGCAGTTTTTTATGGAGATTTGTTGATAATTTGTACATAGCGCCGACAAAGAGAGAAATAACCAGCCTACGATATCATCCTCATTCGGTGGTGAGAAAGCGTTCGAGAGGGTCTTTGACAAAAATACAATGCCGGACGAGGCGGCGATCATTGGACACTTGGGGCAGGAAAGTTATGAGCGGCTTACCGCTTTGGAAGAACGCCTCGGAGCATGCTACCGGCTTTCCAGAGAGTTGAAGTTCCCTTTTGGCAACAACTACGGCTGGGGCTACAAGTACTGTCACGCATCCAGCCATCTGTGCTACGTATTCTTTGAAAGAGGCGCCTTCACGGTCACGCTGCAGATCGGAGACAAGATGGTCCCGGCTGTAGAGAATATCATTCCGTCTTTGCTGCAAAAAACACAGGACCTATGGAAGGGCCGCTATCCCTGCGGAGAGTGCGGTGGCTGGGTCCACTACAGAGTTTTATCTGATGAAGAACTTACAGATGTGATGCAGCTGATCGCCATCAGAAAAAAGCCGCCTGCACAATAAAATCTGCCGTTTGCTTAGGGAATTGTAACTGGAACAGCAGATTTTTCGTAAAAATCATAGATAATTTTATATGCTATATATGTCAATTTCAATACTTAGCCTCAATAGAGGTTGGAAAGTGTTAGAATGGATGGAAAAGGAATACTTGATGCATTGATAGCGCTGATACTATACATTGTGTTCGCGATCATCTACTTCATCATCCTCTGCTTCATAGTCAAAGTCGGAGCGGGTTTGGTGGGCGGAGATTGGGACGTAGCAGCGGAATCTCTTGCACTCGCGGCCTCAATACTCACGGCAGGCACACTGATTGCCGGTGGCGGAATGATGGACGTGTTCAAGAAACCGTGAAGTTATCAGAACTCACCTGGCTTGAATAAAAACCCTTTTATTTTTTCACCTTTATTTTGTATGTATGGCATCTGAATGTACTGTCAATTGCACCTGCCCAAAAACAGATTGCCCCCGCCACGGAAACTGCTGCCTCTGCGTGCCTTACCACCGTGATGAGAAGGGGAACCTGCCGATGTGCCTGAGGCCTCTGGTGATCAAGAACTGAGAACATAGATTGATTAATAATCGCTCTGTTTACTCCAATATGTATCTTACACGGGATGAAGAGGACATACTTGCCGGAGAAGAAGGCGAAAGTTGTCAAAAGGCCATGGAATTAGTCGTGGCTCTCGGTAAGATATACGGAGCGGAAGACCTTATCGGCATCACATCGGCCCATTTATCGGGCGCTTCCTACAAGACGATAGGGGACGGGGGTCTGAAGTATCTTGAGGACATGGTAAAAGGCGGAGCAGCCGTCTCCGTACCGTCGACACTGAATCCTGTCGGGATGGACAGGGGAAGATGGAAGGAGATGCACATTCCTTCGGCATTTGCGGAGAAACAGCTTAAGATAATAGAATTGTACAAAAAGATGGGTGTTGCCGCGACATGTTCGTGCACCCCATACCTTGACGATAACGTTCCTTCCCTGGGAGACCATGTGGCATGGGCGGAATCCTCCGCGCTGTCCTTTGTGAATTCTTACATCGGCGCAAGGACCAACAGAGAAGGAGGGCCGGGAGCTCTTGCGGCCGCGATCATTGGAAAAACAGCTAATTACGGTCTTCATCTAGATCATAACAGGATTCCGACAGTTGTGATCGATGCTGATATCGACGGGTCGGTTTTCAGCTATTCGATGCTCGGACAGGCCGTAGGGACGGCCATCGGCAGCGGGATACCGTATTTCAGAGGCATCAGCCCTGCCGTGGATGATGCGAAGACCATGTCGGCGGCTATGGCTGCCTCAGGCTCGGTCGCGCTGTATCATGTTGAAGGAGTCACTCCGGAAGCAGGGAACTTCGACATAAGCGGACTGGAAAGGATATCAATCGGCAAAAAAGAACTCAGGGACGCATATGACAAACTGAACACTGCGGAAGATGTTCAGCTTATCGCGCTGGGATGCCCTCACCTGAGCCGTAAGGAGATGAAGGACATCGCCGCATTCCTCAAAGGAAAGAAAAAGAAGAACAAGAACGTAGAGATCTGGTTCTGTACCTCCTCAAAGATACGCGAGGAGTGCGCCGAAGAGGTACGCATCATGGAAGAGTTCGGACCTGTTCTGGCCGATACCTGCATGGTGGTCGCGCCGATAGAGGGAACATTCCAAAGAACAGGCACGAACTCTGCAAAAGCGGGCAATTATCTTCCCACATTATGCTCCCAGAAGGTCATTTGCAGGGATATCTCGAAACTGATGGACGTGGTACTGTGATACTGCAGGGAAGGGCGATATCGTCCGGAAAGGTTGAAGGCTGCGTCCTGAAACTGAATGGGACATTCAGTTTCCTCGGCGGGGTCAACGCATCCACGGGCGACCTTAACGCAGGAGGGGGCAACATCGCCGGAAAGGTGTTCGTTTTCCACAGCGGCAAAGGAAGCACCGTTGGATCATTCGTGATGTATGATCTGATGGTCCACGGCAAATCGCCGGCGGCCGTTATCAACAGTTCGGCGGAGACGATCGTCACCACAGGGGCGGTTATATCCTCAATACCAATGGTTGACAATGTCGATATCGATCTTCTTCTGGACGGCGATGACGTCATCGTGGACGGTGACAGCGGCACGGTTGAGATCAGAAACGTGAAGATCATCAAAGTTGTGTCATCAGCTCTTCTCAATAAGAGCGGAAAGGTCCTGATGTTGAAGCGTCCGGATACGGTAAAATCTTTCCCGGGAAGAAAGTCATTGGTCGCGGGAAAGGTCGAAAGCAATGAAAGCCTGGAGAGCGCAGCATCAAGGGAGATAATGGAAGAGACCCAGATCCGTGTTTCAAAGCCGGATGCGTGTCTTCCTCCCATATATGTCAGAGAAATGGACGTTATCTGGGAGGTGTATCCGTTCCTTTTCAAAGTGGAAGATCAAGATCCGGTTCTCAACAAAGAAAACACTGGGTATGAGTGGATCAAACCGGACGAGATAAAGAAGGATCAATCCATAGTTCCTCAGACATCTGATGTAGTGAACAAGATGATGAAACACCTATAACGAAGATGCCGGCCTCCATTCATAAGGCATTATCGTTGCCAATCAGTTCTTCCGCTTATTTTCAAAAGCTCTTTGACCTTTGATCAGTTCGCGCCCTCTATCTAATTCTTGTTTCATGTGTAAAGAGAATTAAAAGAGGATCGGATCCTCTGTTTATTGTTCAGCTGAGCTGATACCGATCACAATGTCCTTTCCGGTCACGTCCCAGGTCTTTACCTCATCTCCGCCGGGGCTTTCCGTGAAGACGAGCTTTTTTGCTCTTACTTCGGATGCTATGTGCTCTTTCCAACCGCCGAAAAGCTCCACCAGACGGGGTTCCGCGCTGACCTCGCAGTTGATGTACTGCTCGACATTCAGCTTCATGTCCTTCCTCATCTGCTGTATCCTTCTGATCAGTTCTCTCGCATAGCCTTCGGCTTCTATCTCCGGAGTAACATCGAAATCGATGAATATCTTTCCGCCGTCGAACTCCACGCCTTCAAGGCCCTTGACATCGCTGTCGGATACTGTGTATCTGATCTTCTTTATGTTGCCCTGCTGCATCAGAACCTCTTCGAACACAGAGATGGATTCGTTGACGCCGCTGTCTCCTTTGATGAATATCTGCTTCAGCGGCCATCTGAGCTTGCTTCCCATCTTGGCCCTCTCGGCAGCTACCACTTCGATAACATTTTGGATCAGATACATACTGCGTTCCAGATCCTCGCTGATAAGGGATTCGTCGCATGAGACCCAATCCTCCATGTGGACCGACGGCTTAGTGCCGCCCATGTGCTGGTATATCTCTTCGGAGATATGAGGCGTGAACGGTGCCAGAAGCAGCGCGGTGTTAATGATCGAATGGTGCAGCACGAAGTAAGATGCGATCTTGTCATCAAAAGAATCGTTCTCCTCGCTCCAGCTCCTGTCCCTGACCAGGCGGACGTACCAGCGGGACAGGTCTTCCATGATATAGTCCTCAAGCGCCCTTGCCACTTTGTGGAGCTCTCTTGACTCCAGGCCCTGCGTGACCGCTTTCTTTACTTTTTCGGTCCTCGAAAGCATCCACCTGTCCTCATCTCTCATGCTCCCTCTTACATCCTCGAGAGTATGTGCAGTGGGATCATAGTTGTCTATGTTCATGTACGTGGAAGCGAAGTTCACAACGTTCCAGTATGTGTTGAGGATCTTTCTCGCATTCTTCGGCCCGTCCTTCTGGAATGCCGTGTCCTCCCACGGCGCGTTCGCTTTTATCAGATAAAGCCTTAAAGAATCCGCCCCGAGCTCGTTTATTATGTCCAGCGGCTCTATGACATTGCCCAGGGATTTTGACATCTTCTGTCCTTTCGGATCGAGCACCCATCCGTGCATCATGACCTCATCGTAAGGTGCGCGGTCGAACGATACGACGCCGGCTCCGAGCTGGGTGTAGAACCATCCTCTCGTCTGGTCATGCGCTTCTATTATGAATCTTCCGAACCCCCATTCCTCAAATCCTTCTTTCTTTGCGGGATAGTTGAACTGGGCCCATGCCGCCACTCCCGAATCGAACCACACATCGAGTACATCCTTCACCCTGTTCATCGTCGACCCGCATTTTTTGCATTTGAAGGTGACCTCGTCGATCCATGGCCTGTGTGTATCCATCCCGTCCTTGTATCCGTTCCCTTCATGCAGGTCCTTGTATTGCCCGACGACATGCGTCTCTCCGCATGTGCATTCCCAGACCGGCATCGGTATCCCCCAGTATCTCTGACGGGACACGCACCACTCTCTTGCGCCTTCGACCCAGTTCCTCTCTCTGGACTCCCCTGCCCATTCCGGTATCCATTTCACGCGGTCTATCTCGTCCAGCATCTGGTCCTTTACCTCGGGCACATCGATGAACCATTGGCGGGTGTTCCTGTATATGATCGGGGTCTTGCATCTCCAGCAGTGCCCGTATCTGTGTTTTATCCGGTCGGAGTTGAAAAGCACTCCTTTCTCATTCAGATATTTGATCAGATCCTCATTCGACGCCCTTACTTTCTTGTCGGTCATCATCGGGAACTCTTCTGTGAATCTTCCCGACTCCCCAACGGGGCAGAACGGCTCTATGCTGTATTTTTTTCCAGTTTCATAGTCATCCGGACCGAATCCGGGCGCTGTATGCACAAGTCCCGTGTTGTCCTTCTCCACATAATCGGCGTTCAGGACCTTGAACGTCCACTTGCTTCTTTTGAGATGGGCGGGGCTGATATCGAACGGCGGTATGTATTCCAGGCCTTCGAGTTCCTTTCCGGTCATGCTTTCGATAACTTCAAATTTATCGTAGCCTCCCTTCTTAGAAACGTACTCTGCCTGGGAGAGCATGCATATCACTGTCTCTTCTTTCTTATCTCCGATAAGTCTGATCTTGGCGTATTCGCAGTTGGGGTGGGCGGCAACGGCCATGTTGGACGGAAGCGTCCACGGAGTTGTCGTCCATATTATGAGTGATACTTTGTTATCTTCCGCAAGAGGGAATCTTACCATTACCGACGGGTCGAGCTCGTCCCAATACTCTATCTCCGCCTCGGCGAGGGCGGTCTCGCACCTAGGACACCATGTCACCACTTTGCTGGAAGGTTTGAGCAAGCCTTTCTCATATGCGCGGCGGACGGTCCACCATGCCGATTCGAGATAATCAAGCTTGAGTGTCTGGTACGGGTTGTCCCAATCCATCCACACTCCGAGCTGTTTGAACTGGACGGTCATGCTTTCTCTCAGGTCGTTGGCGAATTTTTTGCATGTGTCAACGAATTTATCAATGCCTATCTCCTCGATCTCTTTCTTTGAGTGGACACCGATCTTCTTTTCGACCTGCACCTCGATGGGAAGACCATGCATGTCGAACCCCGGCTGGTCACGGACGTTGTAGCCTTTCATCCTGAGATATCTTATCATGATATCCTTCAGGGTCTTGTTCATCGCCGTCCCGAGGTGAATGGATCCTGTGGTATAAGGCGGGCCGTCAAGGAAGTGGAATCTCTCTCCTCCGGACCTCAGTTCTTTGGTCTTCTCGTATGCTTTGCTGGAGGCCCAGAACTCCTGGATCTCCTTCTCTATCGTTGGCGCATCATAATTCGCGCGGACCTGCTTTATCATCGCTAATCCTCTTATGCCGGGTATATCTTGCCCGGCGGTAAGAGGCAATCCGCATTTCAGTTAAATAATTGCTGGCTGGAACCTTGGCTTAAGAGCGGTTTATTATCTGTGTCCTCCGCCGCCTCCGCCAAACCCGCCGCCCCCTCCGCCGGTAAATCCGCCCCCTC
>WQTN01000087.1 GCA_009786295.1 Methanomassiliicoccaceae archaeon | reverse complement strand
GCCGGTATCTTTTCTTCAGCCTTTGTAGATACTTTCGGTTCGGTGTAGGGCCTGTCGTATACCGGGCCGTTGGTAAGGAACGCTATGTCCATATCGAATATCAGTTCATTTTCCCAGAAGATCTTGGTGCGCGGGGAATTGGTGCTTTTTCCGACGACCGTGGCGGGGACCTTGTGTTTGCTGAAGATCTTAAGGACCTTTTCAACATTCTTCTCCTTTACTGCAAGCATCATCCTCTCTTGCGTCTCCGACACCCATACCTCCCAGGGTACCATGTCTTTGTCTCTCAGCGGCACATTCTCAAGGTGCACCTCGGCACCGCAGTTGCCTCCCAAGGCCATCTCGCCGACCACACAGCTCAGCCCGCCGCCGCCGAGATCCTTCATTCCTGTCACTAATCCGGCCCGGTTCGCCTCAATGCATGCGGCCAGAACGAAACGTTTCGGTATAGGGCTCACGCCATGTCTGGCCCCTTTGTTCTCAGCCGCCGCCGAAAAGTCCGCAGATGCAAAGTTCACTCCGTGTATGCCGTCGCGCCCGGTCGGTTCGCCGCATAATATGAATACCTCTTTGGGGCCGCCGACGAAGTTATTCCTGAGTTCTGTCTTCTTCACTATGCCGAGAGCACCCACATTGATCAGGCAGTTCCCTGTGTATTTATCGTCAAAATAGAATGCACCGGAGATCGCCGGCACTTTTATTATGTCACAGTAGTCCTTTCCTCCCTCAACGGCCTTTTCAAGCAGGTCGCGCGGGTGTATTGTCCCCTTTGGCAGCTTTTTCTTGGTATCGATCATACCTATGCAGAAGGGGTCGATGATGCCGACAGGTTCCGCACCCATGCACACAACATCTCTCAATATCCCGCCGACGCCGGTCGCTGCGCCGCCGTAAGGTTCTACGGCGGAAGGATGGTTGTGACTCTCTATTCTCAAAGCATACCCGTGCTTTTTGTCGAATTTCATGATCCCCGCATCGCCGCGCGACATGATGTCGGGGTGTTCGATGCCGAAGACGAATTCTTTCAGTATTGATTTGGAGCTTTTGTAACAGCAGTGCTCGCTCCACGCTTGTCCAAGCGATTGAAGCTCTATGTCAGTGGCGTCCCTCTTCTCCTTGATGAAGTATTTCTTTATTATCTTCATCTCGTCGGTCGAAAGGCCGAGGCCGAGGTCTTTTGAGATGTTATCGAGAACGCTGTCGTCGGCATCTCTTATTTTTATCTCATACAGTTGAAAAGGAGCTTTACGCTTTACCATAGTCTTATTGGAGGTCATAGCATCACCGAATCGGCACGAATGCATCCGTATGGCTGTTTCTTAAAAAAACTCGGAACTGCCCGGATATGTAATGTCATGCCTGTTGGGACCGATGTTCTAATAATTTTAATATTTTTTGTTTACATTTCACAAAGGGCGGGGTTGGTATCAGTATCCGTGAACAGCCTGCGGACTGCGCCATGGCTTTTCTGGCTGGATGCTGAAATACCTGCAGCCCAAATACTGGCACGCTGCGAGGGAAACCGATCAGACCTTAACTTTTACTTCGATGCGGTCGCCGTTTCCGACGCCGAGCGATCTTCGCAAGTGATATTGACAAACTATCTCAATCACATTCTCGTAATGCGATCTGTCCGGCATGATGATCGCGCAATCGATGCTTTTCACTTTCGCTTTATGCGCGATAGCCCGTCCGAAGGATCTGCCTTCCTGTGTGAAACCTTGTATGATCTCTCCCGGTGCGCTGCGTATGACGTCAAGTTTGCTGAGATCCTCTCTGTCGATCATGACGTTGAGGGTCCCCTCATACGGCCGAAACCCAAGTTTTTCCTCGAACTGTGTCATATACCCTATCTGACACACATAATATTTGCCCTCTCCCATTCCCTCGGATACAATCCCGTGCAGGGTTATCTGATCGTTGATCTCGAATATCCTTCGGTATTCGCCGTATTCTTGTTTAAGTTCATCTACTCCCTTTTGGGTAAGTTTTATGCGCTGTTTCCTTGCGCCTAAGTCCCTTATGATGAGTTTCTCGTCAAGAAGTTCCAGAATCCGTTTTGATGCGGACTGCTGGCTCATCTCCAAGGCATCGCCTAATTCTCTTGAAGAAAGTACAACGTAATCCTCTATACCCCCCAGCAGTGCAATCTTTCTCAGTGCGAATGCATATTTAGAGTCCACGACCCTAAAAGGAGTACCAAGAATTTAAACATAATCTATATTTTGATTTGTAATATAGATGGTTGCCCGTTTCGGGCATGGTTTCAGAGTCTCATCCTGTTGGTCCAGGTCTTAGAGGACGGGGCGATCAGGCTTATGACGATCAATGCGCCGACAACTGCCAGCATTGTGCCAGCATAAAGGTCCACCGCATCGAGCACAACAAAGCAGCCCACTACGCCCACCGTCAGGAATGTCATCAGCAGCAATATGTTCCATGACCACCGTCCGTCTCTGGCAAATCCTCCGGCCAAAGCGAAGAACATGACGGCTATGAGCATGTAAGCCCCCATTACCATCAATGCCTGCTCACCAGCCTCAAAGAAAACAGCCAGACAGACTATGCTGATGATTCCTCCGACGAATCCGAGCGCGCCGCCGATCTTGACAATTCTGGGCATTGTTTCCATTTTTTGCACCTGCCAGATAATCCTGTTATTCTTATTAACCCTTCCTGCTTGAAAGGATCATATTCATGCTTTCTAAGAGGAGCCATATCATCGCAAGAATGATGCCGTACGCTTCAAGTTCGGCAAGGTCATAGGCAATGGCCATGGCGATCAGGACAAAGATGAACACAATGCCGACCCCCGCGAAGATCTTCCTGTCAGCGGTCCAGTTCCCTGCGGCAATGGCGATCATCGACAGGAGTATGAACAGCGCCGCGGACGCAGCAACGGTCTTGTGCGCAACGTCGTCATCCATTGTGAAAAAGCCGACAAGGATAAGAGCGACGCCGCCGAGGAAAAGGAAAATCCCTCCCGCAGTGTGGCCGACATTCTTCCCGCACGCCGCGCGTCCGACGCCGAATACTGCCACAAGCAGACCCGCGATCAAGCAGCAGCCATAGTTGAAGTATAGGCTGGCATCTGTATCCGAAATACCGAATTCAGACAATGTATTGACGCCGAACTGCCAAGCCGTGTCGATAGCATCTGCGCACAGCCATGCTATTATGAACACCGCAACGCCGAGCATTCCGGTCCAAGCAAATGCGATGCTGCGGTCTTTTGAGACTTTCATAACTCCTGAACATGCTTATCGTTTAATTATACTTACGCAGAGAGAACAGGAAAATACTGCGTGAAAAGGAACTCATGGTTAAAATATGCCGATAATATCCGATTCGGCAGGCATGTTCGTTCAGCGAAAAAGCATTTATTAATGTATCAGCAGAATATCATAGCGGTCTTATGAGGAATATCTATTTTGTCGGCACAGCGGGGAGCGGCAAGAGCACATTGGTAAAGACGTTCAAACAATGGCTCGATGACAACGGGATCGATGCAATAACTCTGAATCTTGATCCCGGTGCCGACAGGCTCGCCTATAGTGCCGACATAGACATCAGAGAGTGGATATCTCTCGGAGAGGTGATGGAAGAATATTCTCTCGGGCCGAACGGTGCGCAGGTCGTTGCCGCGGACCTCATGGCAATGAACATACACAAGCTGACCGCGGTCCTGAACGAATACAGGACAAAATATGTTCTCATCGACACTCCCGGACAGCTCGAACTGTTTGCCTTCAGGGAGTCCTCCAACATGATAGTCAATGCGTTGGGCAGCGACAAGTCGATGATAGCCTATCTGTCTGATCCTATGCTCTGCAGAAGGCCGAATGGGTTCGTATCCTCAATGATGCTTTCCGCCCTTGTGCAGTTCAGGCTGCAGCTTCCGATGATAAATCTGCTCTCAAAGATTGACACGCTGTCGGAGGAGGAAAGCGAGAGAATGATGAATTGGTTCGAGAATCCGGATACTCTATACGGGGATTTTCTGGACGAGGACTCCAACCCACAGACCGTGGTCGGGCTGGAGCTTTTCAAGGCCCTTGAGAGCACAGGCGTGTTCGGGGAGATAAGAGGAGTGTCCTCAGAAGAAGAAACAGGACTGGAAGAAATATACTCATCCGCCCAGCTTGCTTTCTTTGGCGGAGAGGATGCGGAAAGAGATTAAGGGGTTTATCCGAACATATAGGCCGGAATGCTCTTCACTTTGTTCCTTCCGGCCTCCATGACCTTTTCCTTTGCCAAGAAGAAATCCCGCTCGGTAACAGTGTCGCGGCCGTCGCGTATGGCGAGCATTCCCGCCTCGGTGCAGATGCTTTTTATCTCTGCTCCGGAGGCGGTATCGGTCATCTCGGCCAGTTTTCTTGGTCTGATGCCTTTGTCTATGCTCATGCGGGACATGTGTATCTCGAAGATCTGTGCCCTCCCGTCTATATCCGGCAGACCTATCTCTATGATACGGTCGAATCTGCCTGGTCTGAGAAGCGCATCGTCCAGGATATCCGGTCTGTTGGTTGCGCCGATGATCTTCACATCGCTTGTGGGTGTGAATCCGTCAAGCTCGGCCAGCAACTGCATCAGCGTCCTCTGGACCTCTCTGTCGCCAGAAGTGGCGACATCCATCCTTTTTGCGCCCACGGAGTCCAGTTCGTCTATGAATATTATGCTCGGGGCCTTATCTCTGGCAAGGTCGAACAGCTCACGGACAAGTCTGGCACCTTCTCCGATGTACTTCTGAACGAGTTCTGAACCCACGAACCTTATGAAAGTTGCGTTCGTGGCGTTGGCGACAGCCTTTGCCATGAGGGTCTTGCCTGTTCCGGGGGGGCCAACCAGCAGCACGCCTTTCGGAGGCTCTATTCCGACCTTGGCGTATAACTCCGGTCTAAGCAATGGGTCCTCGACGGCTTCACGCAGTTCCAACATCTGTTTGTTGAGGCCACCGATGTCTTTGTAAGAGATGTCTGGTTTCTCCAGTATCTCCGCTCCCGTGACGATGGGGTCCAGAGGCAGAGGCAGCACATTCATCACTGCGAGCGTCTGTTTGTTCAGGGACACTCTGGCTCCGGGCGTAAGGTCCTTTGGAGGTATGTATTCCGATACGGAAACGATGAAGTCCGGACCTGTGGAACTCTTGACGACCACACGGTTGTCCGGGAGGACATCGCGCAAGGAACCTACGATCAGCGGAGGGCTTTTAAGCCGCTCGAGCTCCGACCTGATCCTGGCGTGGTCTCTCCGCAATTTGAGCAATTCTCCCTCTGAGAAACGTTTGTCATTCTCTGCGGTCTGAAGGTCCTCCATAAGCCTGACGTTCCTTTCTTCAAGCGTGATTATCTTTGCCTTCAGCTCTTCTACCAGAGTTTTATCGATGTTCCCCCTCGGCCCTTCTGTCAGAGTCTCAACCATTAAGTTACCACGTCTAGGTCATATGTTCCCTATCTTTATTATTTTTCGTACTCACCATCAATTTAATATTGGTCACACCAATCACGTACCCGATGATCTGCGAAATGTGTGGGAAGGACGTTCCCATTACGAAACCAATGCTGGTCGAAGGCAGCAAGCTGAACCTTTGTTCGAACTGTGCCAGATTCGGGGATGAATATAAGGGGGCGAACCCCTCGCCCAGTGCGCCGGTCCCGAAGTCGGTGATAGAGGACAGGCTCCAAAGAAGAGAGAGGAGGATGCAGACGAGAGACATATACTCGGCGTCCTCAAGGGAACTGATAGACAACTACGGCGAAGTGATAAGATGTGCCAGGGAAGCGAAGGGGCTCGACATGGACGAGTTCGCGAAGTCCATATTTGAAAGGAAGGGCACCATTGCAAAGCTGGAGGCGAACGACCTTGTTCCTGACGACAAACTGATCAACAAGCTCGAGAAGGCGCTCGACATATGCCTGAAAGAAGAAGTACAGTCCGGAGGTCAGGTCGGCGGCAGCAATAAGAGTTCCGAAGGCATGACCCTGAGCAACTTCATAAAAAAGGGATGATCACTGGAGGACAGAGGCGCGCACGTCAGCCATCAGGGGCATGATGTCCCTGCCTCTTTCCTTTAAGATCATCACTGCGGCCACTTCCATATTGACATCCATCCTTTTACTGATTCTATTGCACTCTGAGACAAATGCGCCCTTCTCCATCCCGGCGTCCAAAGCTTCTCCGATGAGCACCGGCAACAGACCGGAGGACCCATCGCTCCCTTTGGCGGCCGGCGGATCTGGCGCCTGATCCCTCAAACTTCTGATGAGCCCCTCTGACGGCCGATATGCGACAGGCACATCTATCAAGGATGTATCTTTGAGCGGTCTGAGATAATCGCCTGTTTTTGACATGAGCCCTTTTTTGACGAGGGTTTTCATCAGCGCGTCCGCATCCCTGATCTGCATCCACCTGAGATCAAGCGATACATACATCGTGAACTCCTTGGCGGTAAGGACATCCTTTCCTTTGTTAAGGAACAGTGCAGACAAGCAAATGTCCAACTCATCGGGCATGATGCGTCAATCACGGTGGGTGTAAAAATACGTTGCTATTGCGCGCGCGTTATATGTGTATCTACTAACAGATAAAAATAACAGGGGTGCGATAATCCTCAGAAAGATTTATAACAGACATCATAATAACATGGCATCCTGTATGGTGAACGAAA
>WQTN01000086.1 GCA_009786295.1 Methanomassiliicoccaceae archaeon | reverse complement strand
GAAATATCTGGATGCCATGCAAAGCATATTCCTGATCGAGAATCTGCCCGCCTGGAATCCTCACATGCGTTCAAAGACCAAACTTATAACCTCCCCGAAATGGCATTTCACGGACCCCTCGATAGCGATGTCCGCTTTGAAAGCATCACCCAGTGCGCTTACAAAAGACTATAGGACATTCGGACTGCTTTTTGAGTCTCTCTGCGTCAGGGACCTTCGGATATATCTTCAGCCGATGGACGGTACGGTCAGTTATTTCCGAGATATGAACGGGAACGAGGTGGACCTGATCGTAGAATTGCCGGGGAAGGAATGGGGCGCCGTAGAGGTGAAGCTCGGAGGAAAAGATGTCGAGGACGGCGTCAAGAACCTAATCAAGCTCAAAGATAACATCGATGCGGAGAAGATGAGGCCGCCGTCATTCCTGATGGTGCTGACAGGCGGACAGTATGCCGTACAGAGGCCGGACGGAGTGTATGTTGTACCCATTGGATGTCTGAGAGAATAAACCCGCAACTGGCGATGGTGCAGGAGAGCTCTCCAATTGCCAAGTATCCAAATATTTGGCCTTGGTTCCTTCGACCCGATGCCTGCTGCGCGAAGGGATTCGTCCGACTGTGGAAACGATGCCTCCCGTTGTCAGAACGAACATTAAATAATTGAATTAATTTAGTGAGAACCGCAGTCCCGTAGTGTAGTGGTCAATCATGCAGGCCTTTGGAGCCCGCGACGGTGGTTCGAATCCGCCCGGGACTACCTTATTAGTTCTCGTTTTCGCTGAAGTCTTCTGTCACGACCTCGCCCAGATCTGTCTCTGGATCCTCGCTGAGGTCTTCTGCCGAAGCCTCATCCGACCCTGTTCCCTGGTCTTCGGTTCCGCTTTCCGTTGTTCCCTCTTCTGCTTTCTTGGGCTTGAAGATCTCTTCGTATTCTGCGTCGGGGCAGTATGATCTGAGCGCGTCCAGAGCCTCCGATTTGTCCCTCGGGGACATCGTGGCCTTACCATCCTCGCCGAAGAATATGCCTATCCTGTCCGCCGAAAGGACGAGCATTCCCTCGCCCGCGATGCCTTTGTCTGTATTGACTATCTTCGTAACGGATTCATAGGGTATCTCCCGTTTTTTGAAAGCTCCCTGGATCGTTATCTTTTCGTCATCCATGGTGTACATTGTCCTTGCCACAACGAGCAGAGCGATCACTACCAGCAAAAGAAGGATCAGAACTATCGGGATGAGCAATCCTGCCGGGGTTATGTCCATGAATGTCAGCACCGCCAGTATCGGCGCTACCACCAAAATCAAAAGGAGATGGACCCAAAAAAGCGGCCCTATGTTCGGTTTGTAAATTCTTTCCATAAATGCAGTAAGTGTTACAGAAATATATCTTATTCTATGGATTCTTCATTCCTTCCTTTGCCGTCCAGGCAGGAAATACCTATGTCCATCTTAGTTTACAGTCGCGGCAGCCCTGCAGCGGGCATATCCTATCAGATGTCAGGTCTGAGAGATTGCCGATGCTGTGGCATATGCCGGAAACAACAGCTCCAGCACAATGAGCTCCCAGTCTATCAAGGCCTTTTCGAGATAGTCTTTGGGTTCAGGATTCATATGCGATCTTCCCTGTCCTCACAATGTCCTTGATAAAGAACCTATCATCGTCTTTGTATGTATGGAATTCTTCGGGGGTGGCCACCAATATATCCATGGCCAGAGGTATTCCGAGCAGTTTCCTTCTTACTTCCGGCGCACGTTTGTAATAAGAAAGCTCGGTGTCCATGATCACAAGGACATCCAGATCGCTCTGGCTTCCGGCCTCGCCTTTCGCGGCCGATCCGAAGACAATTATCAGCTCAGGGTTGAACTCCTCTGCTATTTTCTCTACCACTTGATCAACCAGACTGTAATCGAACATACACGCTTGCATCAACAACACCAGATTTAAAGATGCCGTTCCTCTCTTTCTCTGGTGTTTTCCCCAGCATTCTGTGTCTCTGATTTTCTTCGAGCAGATGGATTTTCTCTCAGCCGACTTCGCGCAATATTGAAATAGTATGACACGTGTTAGCACGTAGCACGGTGATGAATAAATGTTTGGAAAGAACATTCGTTTGGAAAGAATAATCGACAGAGAAACAGGGAACGCGGTCATTGTACCGATGGACCACGGCATATCCGTCGGCCCGATACCGGGCATAATCGATATGAAAAGTACTGTGAACGCAGTGAGCCAGGGCGGCGCGACCGCCGTTCTTATGCAGAAAGGGATAATACCATACGGGCACAGGACCGCCGGTAACGATGTCGGACTGATACTCCATCTTTCCGCATCCACGAATCTGGGCTCCTCATCCGACAGCAAGGTGCTGGTGTCAACTGTGGAAGAGGGCCTGAAGTTCGGGGCGGACGCAGTATCGATACATGTGAACCTCGGTGCCGAGACCGAACCTCAGATGCTGTCTGATATGGGAAAAGTCTCGAGAGACTGCACGGAATGGGGGATGCCGCTATTGGTCATGGCATACGCCCGCGGGCCTTCCATAAAGAACCAGTTCGACCCCGAAAAGGTCGCTCACTGCGCAAGGGTGGCCGCCGAACTCGGCGCGGACATGATCAAAGTGAGTTACACTGGAGACATAGATTCTTTTAAGAATGTCGTAAAAGGCGCGCTTGCTCCGGTGCTCATAGCGGGGGGCCCGAAGATGGGTTCTGACATGGACATACTGAACATGGTCTACGATTCCATTGAGGCAGGAGGAAGAGGCGTTTCCATAGGAAGAAATATATTCCAGCACAGCAACCCCCGGGCAATGACCGAAGCTATTTCGGGCATCGTCCTGAAAGGGATGACCGTGAAAGAAGCGGCGAAGCTCCTTAAGTGATGTTCATGAAAGAGATATGGATGAGGGCAGACGTTCCGGACAACGTCGAGAAAAGAAAGAAAATGCTGATATCCGGACTGGAGAGCGGGATCGATACATTCATTGTGCGTCCCGGCGACGAGAAGTTCTCCTCTCTGGGGAAGGTCCGGCTCGCCGTCAACGATGGCGGCATACTGTCCGGCGGTATCAAAGGCAGAATGGTCCGCATCTCATCTCCGAAAGAGCAGGAGGAGGCCATGAGACTGTGCGGCAAAGAGGACGTCATAGTTGTTTCGACCGGGGACTGGTCCATCATTCCTTACGAGAATCTCATCGCCGCATCATCCGGAAAGACAAAGGTGATGGCATGCGTCTCATCCTCTGACGATGCGGAACTGTGCCGGAACATCCTTGAGAAGGGCACGGACGGCATCGTTATCGATGTGAAAGACCCGGATGATGTTAAGGATATCATGAAGAATGTGAAGACAACATCGGATCTTGGATTGACCACTGTCAAGGTGGTCAGCGTGAAGAATATACAGATCGGCGACCGGATATGCATCGACACATGCTCAACGATGGTCCCCGGCGAGGGGATGCTCATCGGATCGCAGTCGTCGTGCCTCTTCCTCGTCCAGTCTGAAAGCGAGGATAATGGATACGTTGCGGCGCGCCCGTTCAGGGTGAACGCAGGCGCGGTGCACGCCTACATAATGGTGCCCAACGGCAAGACCCGATACCTTTCCGAGCTGCATGCCGGCGATGATGTGCTCATAGTCGGGAGAGGCGGAGACACGAAAATGGCATCGATAGGAAGATGCAAAGCAGAGGTCAGACCGATGCTCATAGTGACCGCGGAACATAACGGCAATGAATACACAACAGTGCTTCAGAACGCCGAGACAGTCAAGCTCGTCACGCCCAGAGGTTCCGTTTCCGTCAACGAGCTCAAGAAAGGAGACGAGGTGCTGGCACATCTCACGGAAGGCGGGAGGCATTTCGGAATGGCCGTGAACGAGAAGATCAAAGAGAACTGATCTGCGGACGTGGAAAATGACAAAGGATCTGGAGCAGCTGAGGAAGGATATCGAGAAGATCGATAGGGAGATCGTCGAACTGATGATCCGGCGCAACGACGCTGCAAAGGAAATAGGCGTCCTGAAGAACGAGCTCGGCATAGCTGTCAGGAACAAAGATGTCGAGAAGAAAGTTATCGAAAGATACCGCAGAATGGCCGAGAACACTTCCCTCCCTCAGGATGTCTCCGAATCTGTATGCAGGCTGCTGATAGAGAGTTCCGTCGAACTCCAATCTGCCATACCAAAGAAAAGATGCGAGAAGAAAGTGACCATCGTCGGCGGCACCGGCGGAATGGGAAGATGGCTTCAAAGATACTTTACCGGCCTAGGAGCAGAGGTGAACATCGTCAGCAGATCCGTCGGATGTGCTGACGATATGAAGGATTCGGACATCGTCATCATCTCTGTGCCGATCTCATCCGTCGGATCAAAGCTGAAAGAGGCCGATGCCGTTTGCAGGAAAGATGCTCTGATCTTTGATATCTCGTCCGTGAAATCCCCCTTTGCGGACATCCTTAAGGGAATGGCTGAACGGAGGAAGGTGTGTTCTGTCCATCATATGTTCGGGCCTTCTGCCGTTTCGATGCTGGGCCGCAACGTGGTCGTATGCGACTGCGGGTGTAAAGAAGCCGTTTCCGAGGCTGCGGAACTCTTCGACAGCGAAGGGTCCAATCTCATATTCACAAGCATAGAGAGGCACGATGAGCTTACGGCGTACGTGCTTGCGTTCGCGCATGCATCCAACATCGTATTCTTTACTGCGCTCAGAGAGAGCGGCATACCTTTCAATGAGTTGGAGAAGATATCCTCTTCCACTTTCAGAAAATGCCTGAGCGCGTGCATCCCGGTATCTGAGGAGAATGCTCCGCTGTATCATGAGATACAGCATCTGAATGAAAATGCGGAAGAAATGTGGGATGTTTTCGAAAAGGCTTTGAAAGAGGTCATGGGGGCATCCCTTTCGCACACCCCCGAAATGTTCATCGAACTGATGGAAAAGGGGAAAGAATATTTTAGAAAGGGCTGAGAGCAGCCTTGAACACTGCAGTTGCTGGGCTTTCTCTCCGCATTAATAAAATGTTTTGATTCCAACCCTAACTCCTCCGAGTTAAGGTTGGAATCTGGATCACCGGCACTCGATGGTTACTGTGTCTGTGATCTCTCCTTTCGGTATCGCATACTCTCCGTTCGGCATCGGGTACAGGACCTTCCATGATCCGTCCTCTCCGACACGGTATGATACCGCTCCGGAGAATCCTCCCGCAACAAAGAATCTGTACTCGCTCCTCCTGCGCACTCTGTCCTTTCCTACTATCTCTGTCGAGTATCCCACCTTGACTACATCGCAGTATCCTCTGTAGATCAGGAACCATATCAGGAAACCGACCAGCAATGCCAAGGCTATTGCCGCCAGAATCCACCACATGATGCTGCTGCCTAAATCTCCGAAGCCGTGTCCGGAAGATTTCTTGAAGTGCAGTTCGAGATACAGAGATTCTGTCAGATCCTGCTTGGCGTAATCAGAGTTCCTGTATATTCCGCCGCTGTCGCCCCATCCGTCGAACACGTACATATCATCCGCAAATGCTCTGACAGCGATGTTAGCGTGCTCCGGAACAGCAACAGGCTGATTGTATCTCTGGAAGAGACCATTGTTTATACGGTATTCCGCATAACCGCTTCCTTCCACCACGATAATCCTCAGCATAATGTTCGGACCTGCTTCAGTAAGCACACTTATGGTGTGGGGCGAGTTCACATTGTAGAATGTGTAGTATCCGAGATCTATCTCTGCACGAGAAAGGCTCCTTCCATCTACCAAAACCGAACCTATGTAATATCCTGCATCGGCTGAGAAGTAGAAGGTCTGGTCTGCTCCCACCGATACTCTTATAGTGCCTTGGGGAGAAATCCTTGTCGTGCTGTCAGAGGTTGCCGTGATGTTATATGATGTGGGTGTAGGGGTCGGGGTGGGGGTGGGGGCAGCAGTCATCTGGAAGTCCACGCCTACATAGTCCTGATTCATGAAGTAGGTGGATGACAGCGTGATGTCGTCGTAACCGCTCTTTATCACTCCCGTTATCTCGACAGTGGTCCCTCCGTCCACAGTTATAACATATTGCCCTGTAGCATCAGTGGCCGTGCCGCTGATACCTGCGATGCCAGAGACCTTGTACAAAACAACGGCGCCTCCTATGGGGGAGCCGCCGGTATTGGTAACAGTTCCAGACACAGTAAAGATCGCCGTCGCGTTGGCGGTCAGAGCGTATGCGTTCGAGGGCATGGCGAAGGTGTGGTTCTGTGTCGTAAAGTAGACTCCGCCGGATGCCGTCCAGTTCGC
>WQTN01000085.1 GCA_009786295.1 Methanomassiliicoccaceae archaeon | reverse complement strand
GAGGGCGGTGCTCATGACAAGGACGAGCCCCATCAGCATGGCGAATATGATCAGCATCTTGCCGCGGGAGTATTTCTTGAACTCGTACTTCATTACCACACGGGTCTGCCGAAGGTTGTCTGAGAAGCAGTCTTCTGTCATCATATCACCTCGTCTCCGCGATCAAGCTGAGATAGACCGACTCGAGCGCCTCTATCTCATGGAGGTTGAACACTCCCAGGCCGAGCGACCCGACATCGTTGAAGAATTTCAGCTGGTCATCATCGCTGCCTGTGAAACGAACCTCGATAGTATTGCCGGATATCGCCGCATTCTCGACATTCGCGAGGCTGGATATCTTAGAGACAGCACTGTCGGTCGGGCCGTCGATCATCCTAAGGCCGAGCCTCCTCGTCATATTGGAACCGGTTACGGCCACTGTCCTGTCATGGAGCAGGAGCCGTCCATGGTTTATCAGTGCGACGCGGTCGCAGAGATCCGTGACCTCATGCAGGTCGTGCGAACTCATGAGCACCGTCAGGTCCTTGGACTTGTTCCGGATGCCCTTCAGTATCTCTCTCGTCTCGGCCATGCCTCTCGGGTCAAGGCCTGACGTGGGCTCGTCGAATATGATGAGGCGGGGGTCGTTCATCAAGGCTATGCCGATTGATATCCTCTGCTTCATTCCCTTTGAGAACGTGCCGATCCTTTTGTCTCCCCATTCGGTCATCTTCATGTCGGACAGTATCTCATCTGTCTGAGAAGATATTGATTCCTTGTTCATCCCAAAGATCTCCCCTGTGTAAGAGAACACCTCTTTTGGTGTGAGATAAGGATAGAATTCCGGCGTTTCGACCACCGTGCCCACGCCTTCCAAGGCCGTTTTGTACTCCTTTGAGACATCCGCGCCGTTTATGTATGCGTTGCCGGAGGTGGCGCTGATGAGGTTCGTCAATATCTTTAGGACAGTGCTCTTTCCCGCGCCGTTCGGCCCTAGGAACCCCGTGAAACTGTTCTTTTCTATTTTCAGCATCAGATCGTCAACGGCGACGAATCCTTTGTATTCCTTTCTGAGATCTATCATCTCTATCGGAGGTTCGCCTGTCATGCCCTCACCTTGCCTGCAAGGACAGAGGGCCCGGTGCGCCTCCGTATACGTTTTTTGACATGTACTGCTGCACATATATCATTCATGGGGTTCAATCTCCATGCAATACACATCTATCGAATAATATTTAATGTTTATCATTAAACATTTCATGTATAGAATTACATTGTTTTCTTATGGGAATAAATGGATCCTTATTTCATAGCCGCATTAATGGTCAGTTCGGATATGTCCATACAATATTCCGCGATACGCTTGGCGCTTCCGGCGATAAGGCTGGCGGATGATGCGGTATGGATGTCCACTTCCATCTTCTTGAATGTCTTTTCGATTTTCTTCACCAGCCTCTCGCCCTCCTCAATGCACCATTCGGCGGTGTTCATGTCGGTCTTCAGCCAGCCGCTGATCGATTCGTTGTACAGCTTCATGATCTCATTGCCGATCTCTCTGATGCCTTTGTCGACAGCCTCCGCTTTATTTTCGTTCATGAGCATCACCAGATTTTTGGAAAGGAGCACTGTATGGTCTCCCATCCTTTCGAGTACTCTGCTGACGGCGATATGATTCGTCAACTCGCAAAGGTCCGATCCGATCTTTTTGCACAGCCACGGATCTTTTTTGTAAATGTTGTTCTGCCTAGATATCAGCCAGTGGACCCTGTCGACCTCCATGTCACGTCTTTCCATGTCCTCAATCCGCAGACGGTCGTTGCCGGCAGTGGATTCGAACACATCGCCGATCAATTTCCTCACAAGGAGGCTCATTCTCTCCAAACTTTTACGGGGGCCGATCTCCGCATGGTCAATCAGGTCCTTGACGAGTATGCGGTAGGCGTCCTCTTCCACGACCTCAATGCCTATGGCCGTCTGCGTGAAGGAATTCACCGCATCGATAACGGAGTTCGAAAGCGGATGTTCAGAGAACGCCTCGATCATATTGTGGCCAGAGATGTAGGCTCCGACCAGCTGTCTGTAAAAGAAATCCTCTTTCTTTATATTAGTAGTATCAATTCTTTTTATGTCTTTAGGGGCCTCGACCTTTTTGACAGGGGAGACAAGAAGATCTCCGTTGAACTGCACCTCGACATTCACGCTGTCGTTCTTCTTCAGTCCCAAAGATTCTGCCCAGTCCTTCGGGAGAGTAATCATATACGACTCTCCCTGAGTGACCTGTATCCGTCTTGTGTCCATGAAAATACATATGTTACTTCGTATAAAAACGTTTAAGTTCGTAATTAACGAATTAAATGTGTACAAACATATATGTACACTTTTTACAACGAGCACGTATATATTTATGATACAAATTGTCAATATTTGAGGTGAAAAGACCTTGGAAAACAAGACACTTATCGTGGCTGCAGTGTTGGTTGTGGCAGTGATATTTGTTGCAGGAGCATTCGTTCTTTTACCAAAGGATAATGAGTCCTCCGCAACGATCAATGTCGCAGGATCAACAACTGTACAGCCCATCATGGCAAATTTTCAGGAAATATATGAAAAACAGCATAAAAACGTGACCATCAATATTACCGCTCAGGGATCCGGCACGGCGGCACCGGCATTAAGAAATGGTACTGCCGATATAGGAATGCTCTCAAGAGACCTAAATTCGGGTGAGTCCGACCTGAGACCTCTAATCATTGCCGGAGATGCAGTGGTCATTGTTGTGGATAAAAATTCAGGCGTTACTAATCTGACGCTGGAGCAACTGGCAAAGATATACAGTGGAGAATACACCAATTGGAATCAGGTCGGCGGCAACAACCTTGTGATCAGTCCGATTGTAAGGGACTCGACCTCCGGAACAAGAGAAGTTTTAGATGCAGCGATGGCATCCAAACTCGGAACAAGCACAAGCGATCTATCAAAGAACTTCAACAAATATTCTACTCAGGGCACAACCGGAGCCATGCTGACGCAGGTCAACAACGCCCGCGGCTCGATAGGATACGTGAATCTCGGTTCCATACCGGTCGTAAACACTTCGGTCACAACAGTAATATCAATAGATGGTGTGATGCCAACTCAGCAAACTGTTCTGAATGGCACATATGAGATCTCCAGAAGCCTTATTCTGGCTACAATAGGAGAGCCCACCGGTGAAGTGGCAGCATTCCTCACATGGATAATGTCACCGCAGGGACAAAAGATCGTTGAAGACAATGATTTCGTTCCTGTGAAGCCGACGGCCTGATTGCGGTGATACGAATGACGCCTCAGGACACGACTCTCTACAAAGACTCACCGGATAGTGTAGAAACAGAAGAAACCCTCATTTCCGGATTCAACTCGAGACAGGTTCTTGAGCGTTTTAAGGACAAGGCAAAACTTCTTTTGATGGCAACGGTCGTCTTGACCGTTGCCATATTATTTTTCATTATAATTTTCATGGCATACAACAGCTTGGATGCGATAAGAGAGATTGGCCTGTGGGAGTTCCTGACAGGCGAAGTCTGGGCTCCCGGATCCGGCATGTATGGTGCATCATCACTTATTACGGGGACGCTGCTGGTCACCGGCGGTTCGATATTATTTGCGCTGCCGGTAGGGCTGGGCATAGCGATATACATAAATGACGTTGCATCTCCAAGGATCAAGGGCATATTGAAGCCGATGTGCGAACTGTTTGCGGGAATACCGAGCGTTGTATATGGTTTCATGGGCCTTGTGGTCATGGTGCCGTTGCTTATGGACATCTTCCCCGAGCATCTTAGATACGGGACATCATGGCTGGCAGGCTCGCTCCTGCTGGGGGTAATGGCGCTTCCGACAATAATATCTGTGTCTCAGGACGCATTGGCAGCGGTCCCCCGATCATACAGGGAAGCATCCATGGCAATGGGTGCGACCAAATGGGAGACAACAAAGAAAGTGGTCATTCACTCTGCGATATCGGGCATATCAGCAGCCGCGATACTGGGGATAGGCAGGGCTTTGGGAGAGACAATGGCCGTTATGATGGTCTGCGGCAACTCTGCAATGATCCCCGAGCCGCTTTGGAACATATTTGATATGGTGAGAACACTCACCGCATCGATTGCATTGGAGATGCCAGAAGTTGTACACGGAAGCCTGCACTACTCTGCGCTGTTCCTGCTGGCCTTAATCCTGATGGCAATCGTTCTCTTTGTGAACCTGACCGCGCGTAGGATAGTGCGGAAAACAAAGGTAAAGATGGGAGAGGTGAAAAGAACACCCCTGGAAGAGAAGATCAATAGCATGACCGCGCATCTGACGGAGCCGATGCAGAAGTACAAAGATGCAGCCATGACGGCGGTGTCTTATGCGATCGCATTTGCACTTGCCTTCATGATGTCTTCTCTGTTCATAGGCACATTCGGAGGTATTGCAATCGGTGCTTTGGCTGTAATTGTGTTCTTTTTATCAAAGAAGATGTCAAAGCTGATCGGTTCCAAATATGTCCAAAAATTCATCTATTCCACTTTGGGGCTGATCGTGGTTGCTACGATCCTCGTGCTTGTGGTATTTATAGGCATTATCGTTCTGAGAGGAATGCCGGCGCTGAGTTTAGACTTCATATTCAACTCCCCCTCGGCCTCTGGCCGTGCAGGAGGAATATGGCCGGCCATTGTCGGAACTTTCGAGCTGATGGCAGGCACCGCACTGATATCTTTCCCCCTCGGAGTGTGTTCGGGAGTATATCTTGCGGAATATGCAAAAGATACGAGGTTTGTGAGAATAATCAGGCAGGCGATAGATGCTCTGAACGGGACCCCCTCCATCATATTTGGTCTGTTTGGCATGTCGTTCCTCGTGATAATGCTGGGGTGGGGATATTCTTTGATAGGCGGATGCGTAACGCTTTCGCTGATGGTACTCCCCACAATAATCAAAACGACCGAAGAGGCGGTCACCGCGGTGCCGAAGGAAATCTCAGAGGCGTCCGCCGCGATGGGAGCAAGCAAATGGCACACAATAGCGAAAGTCGTACTTCCTGCGGCAATGGGAGGAGTGATCACAGGCTTCATACTGAGCATAGGCAGGGCGATCGGAGAGACCGCCCCCATAATGTTCACTGCCGCGGTGGCATTCAAAACAACTGCGACATTCTCGCTTTTAGAGCCGATAATGGCACTTCCATACCACTTATATGTTTTGGCAGCGGAAGTGCCCGGTTCCACGACCAATCAATATGGCACGGCGCTGGTGCTGATGATCATCGTTGTGGCTCTGTTCGCGGCAGCTTCGATCATAAGGCGCAGATATAACAAAAGAACAGGATGGTGATAACATTACAGAAACAATGAACATAATCGAAACAAACGATCTCAACTTCTGGTACGGGGAGAAACAGGCACTGATAGACATCAATATGCCGATCAAAAAGAACGCGATTACCGCGCTCATAGGACCTTCAGGGTGCGGAAAGTCCACTCTGATCCGGGTATTCAACAGAATGAATGACCTGATAGACGGGACGAAGACCACCGGGATAGTATTCTTCGAGGGAGATAACATATGCAAATCTGGCACAGATGTTCTGAATCTGAGAAAGAAGGTAGGGATGATATTCCAGAAACCCAACCCCTTCCCGATGACCATCAAAGACAACATCACATACGGCCCTAAACTACATGGTGTGAAGGACCACAAAGAACTGGACGCCATTGTCGAGGAATCCCTCAGGAAGGCTGCTTTGTGGGATGAGGTAAAGGACAGGCTCAATGCTTTTGCTTTGTCCCTTTCGGGAGGGCAGCAGCAAAGGCTCTGTATCGCACGGGCGCTGTCGATCAACCCCGAAGTGCTTCTGATGGATGAACCGACTTCGGCTCTGGACCCGATCGCTACCGCGAAGATAGAGGAACTGGCACTTGAGCTAAAGAAAGAATACACAGTGGTCACCGTCACCCATAATATGCAGCAGGCGAGGAGGATCAGCGACTATACAGGGTTCATGTACATGGGCAAGCTGGAGGAGTTCGGAAGGACCAATGATATATTCGAGAACCCGAAGAGCGAGCTTACCAAGAGATATGTGTCCGGGATATTCGGCTGATATGCTGTATGAAAAAAAGGCGCCGAGAGGGAGATTCGAACTCCCGAGGGAAAGTTCCCACGAGCTTTCCAGGCTCGCGCCGTACCGGGCTAGACTATCTCGGCTC
>WQTN01000084.1 GCA_009786295.1 Methanomassiliicoccaceae archaeon | reverse complement strand
GCTGATGAATACTTTTGTCATTGGTTCCATGAGGGTCCTTCCCGCCTCGCACATCGCGCCGTATATGCCATCCCTTACTGCGGGGATGACCTGTGCCGGCCCTCTGTGGATCGTGTCCTCGTGGAGTTTCGCATCCACCAGTTTTACTTTCACTCCTGCGGACTTCTCGTTCGCGAGAGGTCCTCTCTGCATGGCCTCCTCGAAGGCCTGCTTTATGAGCTCCATCGTCTCGTGGAGGTACTGGATACCTTTTGTGTTGTCCATGAGCATGTTGCTGTTTTTGAACATCACAATGCCCTTTGCCTCATCTTTCTCAAGGCCGAGCTCCTCCAGATGTTTTGCCATCGCTTTCGGGTCCTTGATCTTTGCGTCAGGATCTATGTCCCCGCTGTGGATCGCATCTACGATAGCCTGTTCCAGAGGCTCCACGATGAAGTAGAATTTGTTGTGCTTGTTGGGCGATTTGCCTTCGAACGAAGAAGGATTGGATCCTTTTATGCCCTCCTGATAAACGACGATGGGCGGTGAGGATACTATCTCGACGCCCTGTTCGTTCACGATACGGTATTCCGTGATCTCGAGGTGCAGCTCGCCCATACCGGACAGGAGGTGCTCTCCTGTCTCGTTGTTGATCTCGATGTTTAGCGACGGGTCGGCCTTTGCGATCGACCTCAGCACATCGACGAGCTTGGGGAGGTCCTTCATGTTCTTCGCCTCGATGGCTTTCGTGACCACCGGCTCAGAGTAGTGGGCCATCTTCTCGAAGGGGTCCATGTCGGGCAGGGACGATACCGTCGAACCGGCGATCGCGTCCTTCAGGCCTGTGACCGCGGCGATGTTCCCTGCGACCACTTCTTCCGTTGTGATCCTGTCCGCGCCGACCATCAGGGCGACCGTCTGCACTCTCTGCACGTTCGGCATTCCCGCTATGTACAGCGAGTCGCCTTTCTTTATCGTGCCTGAGAACAGCCTTCCGATTGCCACCTCTCCGGCGTGTGGGTCCATGATTATCTTGTTTACCATGAACGAAACGGCTCCGTGGTTGTCGCAGTCCAGCATCTGTTTCCCTATCTGGGAGTTAAGGTCCCCTTTCCAAATGGTCGGGATACGGAGCTTCTGCGCGTCCTTCGGGTTCTGGATGTGCTTTATGGCCATCTCCAGAACCACTTCGTGTATGGGAGATTTCTTTGCCAGTTCCTTCTGGCCGCCTTCCCTTGCGCAGTGCTCGAAGATGTCGCTGAAAGAGATCTTCGATCTCTGCATGAATGTGGATGATATGGCCCAGTTGTTGTATGCGGACCCGAACGCAACGGTCCCGTCCTGTATGCTTACCTGCCATTTCTTGTTGAGCGGCGCCGGAAGGATGTCCATTATCTTCTGGTTGAACTCCGCGACGATCTTGGAGAACTTGGCGACCATCATGTCCTTCGTCACCTGCTGCTCGACGATCATCCTGTCCACTTTGTTGATGAACAGAAGCGGCCTTACCCTTTCTTTGAGGGCCTGCCTTATGACCGTCTCGGTCTGCGGCATTATGCCTTCAACGGCGCAGCAGAGGATGAAAACTCCGTCCAGCGCCCTCATGGCCCTTGTCACGTCCCCTCCGAAGTCCACGTGGCCGGGGGTGTCGATAAGATTGATAAGATATTCTTTCCCTTCGAACTTGTGCACCATCGATGCGCTTGCGGCGTTGATGGTTATGCCTCTCGCGGCCTCCTGCTCGTCAAAGTCCAGAACACACTGCTTTCCGGCGAGTTCGGACGACATCATTCCCGCTCCGGCTATGAGGTTGTCGGAGAATGTCGTTTTTCCGTGGTCGATATGTGCTGCGGTGCCTATGTTCCTTATGTTCTCGTGGATGGTCATAAGCTCCGTTGCTCTTTTTATGTTGTCCTCTTTGCGTCCCATTTATATTCCCCCGGAATCACCTGGCCGACTGTGCGACCCTTTCGATCTCTTCTTTCTTGGCGACCGCGAACGAGGTCATGTCGCCCTTTGACGCCAGCATCAGTTCGTCGGCCAGACACTCGTAGATGGGTTTCTTGCTCTTCGAGGATGCTTTGACAACGCCTGTGCACACATTGCGCAGGGCGATGTCGAGCCTTCTCTGCGGGGATATGTCCACTGCTTTGGGCACGGATATGCCTCCGAACTGGAGCCTCGTCACCTCTTCGCGGGGTGCTGCGTTCTCCAGTCCTTCGATGAATATCTGAATTGGGTTCTTTTTGGTCTTCAGCGCGATGATATCGAACGCTTGGGAGACGGTCTTGTACGCCTTCATCTTCTTACCGGTGTATTTCTCGGTCCTCATGATGTTGTTGATAAGTCTCTCCACTATGCTCAGCTTGGATTTGCCGAACCATCTGTTCGCGTGCTTTCCGCCCGAGTGAGGCACATTTGTGGGTGTGAGGTCTATGTATTTTGCCAAACCGCCATCGTTGACGATAATCTCGGACGTGTCGTATTTTCCAAATATGAGCGCTTTCTGAGCAACAATCTCTGACATTTGATTCACCTTACTGGTTTCTCGGTCCTTCCGCGGACCATTTCGTTGAGAGAGACATTGTTGACCTTGATGACCTTGTAACGTACACCGGGGATGTCACCGTATGAACGTCCCATCCTGCCGCCGATACCCTCCACCAGCACCTCGTCGTGCTCGTCGATGAAGTTGATGGCTCCGTCGCCTACCGCGAAAGCTGTGATCTGACGGCCGTTCTTTATCAGCTGAACCTTTACGCACTTACGGATGGCAGAGTTGGGCTGCTTCGCTTCCACTCCTACCTTCTCCAGCACTATGCCGCGTGCCTGGGCCGCTCCCTCCAGGGGGTCGGATTTCTCCCTAAGTTTCAGTACTCTCTTCTTGTATCCACGATCCAGCCAGCGGAACTTCTGCCTGTCCTCTTTCATTTTCCTTGCGGTGTATAGACCTCTACCCAAACGTTTCACCTCATTCTTGAAGTATTTTTTGCGATTATTATTATCATATTTAAAGCTCATGCACAGATGCAAAGCTTTCCTTGAGGTTGGCTAGCTCGATTAGATATATAATGTCTCTTACTAGAAAAGAGCGAACAACAAAAAACACAGGTAAAACGTCAACTGACATACCTTTATAAATAAGATGTGAATAAGCACGGATAATGGTGAAGAAGATGGCGGACGATTACATGGCCCTGCTTAACAGGGCGAAAGAAGTTCTTCCCGAGACGATAGAGAACCACGAGAGGTTCGAGCTTCCGGAACTGGAGATACTGCAGGAAGGGAAGACGACGGTCTTCAGGAACTTCATTGACGTGACGGACAAGCTCAGAAGGGACCCGCAGCATCTTCTGCAGTTCCTTCTCAGGGAACTCGGCACCCCCGGCAATGTGGAGGGGCGCAGAGCGGTCTTCAAGGCAAAAATCTCCACCTCTTCCATCAATGAAAAGATATCCTCGTACACCGAAACATATGTCATATGCTCAGAATGCGGGCTCCCCGACACGAAGATGGTGAAGGAGGACCGCACCCTCATTTTGGAGTGCGAAGCGTGCGGCGCGAGAAGGTCCATCAATGTCAGGAAGGCATCGAAATCCGATGCCCAGAATGTTCTCAGGGTCGGAGATACGATAGATATCCTTATCTCTGAAGTAGGCAAGAAAGGGGACGGCGTCGGCAAGCATCTTGACTATGCGGTGGTCGTGCCGGGAAGCACAAAGGGCAACACAGTGCACGTCAAAATAACCAATATATCCGGAAAAACTGCTTTCGGAATGATAACGATCGAACGTTCTGACAAATGATCGGATGTTGGCATGAGATACTTCGTGGAATCTTATGGCTGTACGATGAACTACGGAGAGGGCGACCAGCTCTCTGAGATGATGTGCAAGCTCGGGCATGAGGAAGTTTTCTCTCCCGAATCCGCCGATATCATCATCCTCAACACCTGCACCGTGGTGGACACCACCGAAAAGAAGATGGTCCGCCGCATGTCCGAGCTCAGAAAGGCTGGGAAAGAGGTGATCGTCACGGGCTGCATGGCAAAGGTCCAGGCGAACCGCGTGACGATCCGGCTGCCGGATTCTATGATAATACCTCCCGACCGTTACTCGGAGTTCTCGTCCGAGGTCTCCGGAAGATACGGCGCAGGCTCCCCCCATGCGGAAAAGAAGCATTGCTCCAACATACTTCCTATAGCCCAGGGCTGCCTGGGAGATTGTTCGTACTGCATAACGAAGTTCGCAAGAGGCAGATTATCCAGCTATGATGCGGAAGGTCTTGTTCGGAGGTTCGGTTCGATCGTTGAAAAAGGAGTGAAAGAGATACTGGTCACGGCGCAGGACACAGGATGCTACGGGATCGATATCGGCACTGACCTTCCCTCTCTGCTCGGACGGATGCTTGAGAACAAAGGAGATTTCATGATAAGGATAGGGATGATGAACCCCGACAGCCTGGTGCCCATAGCGGATGATCTTCTGGAAGTCATGAAGGACCGGAGGATCTACAGGTTCCTTCACATCCCTGTGCAGAGCGGCAGCGACCGTATCTTAAAGAGAATGAATCGGTCGTACTCCGCAGAGGAGTTCTTAGGCCTCGCGGACAGGCTCCGCTCCGTATATCCCGACATAAGCCTTTCCACCGATCTGATATCGGGTTTCCCCGGCGAGACGGATGACGACCACAGGAAGAGCGTAGAACTGATCAGGAGACTGAAGGCAGACACGGTGAACATAACAAGGTTCTCTTCAAGGCCGGGGACCGAAGCGGCGTCGATGGAGCCTGTTCACGGACGGATATCGAAAGACAGGTCGGCAGAGCTTACTGAGACTAAGAACGAAGTGGAGTATGCGAACAACTCCAAGATCGTCGGAAGGACCGAAAAAATACTTATCACCGAGATCGGCAAAGAGGGGACGATGATCGGGAGGACGCAGAACTACCGCCCTGTTGCTGTCCGTTCGGACCTGCCTGTCGGATCCTTTGCCCGAGCAGAGGTCACCGGATGCGAACCCACCTATCTCATCGGAAGAGTGTTGGACATTTAATGCTGGTATTCGGAACAAACGTTTTCGGTATTTTCATGCAGATGAAGAGCGCATGTTCAGCCTGCCGAAGAATCAGTTGCCTTGTTGAGAACAGCTTCGCATCGTAGAACATAGGCGATCTGGTGCAGAATCCGAAAAGACAAGAAAACGTTCTCGGACCGCCGGCGATGGTGTATGGAACCTAGTATAAATCGTCAATTTATTTTAGTGTAAACCATCAACAAAATCTAGTGTAAATCGTCAATTTATTTTAGTGTAAATCGTCAATTATTTAAGTATTGCAGGCATATCCAGTATTGTGGCGGAAAAATACATAAAACGCATCATTGATAAAGAGCTGCAGAAACATCTTGAGCTTATGGGAGCGATACTAGTAGAAGGCCCTAAGTGGTGCGGAAAGACCAGAACTTCAAAAGAGTTCGCTAAAAGCGTGCTTTCGATAACGAATAAGAATCAAATAAACTATCTCAATCTGTTACTGGAGAACGGATCATTTGGTTTTCTTGACGAAGAACCCCCTATGCTGATCGACGAATGGCAACTGGCTCCGGGAATCTGGGATGCTGTCAGGACAGTAGTGGACAACCGAGGAAAGAGAGGACAATTCATTCTTGCTGGATCGTCAGTTCCGCCGAAGGACTCCGAACCGCTCCATTCGGGTGCCGGCAGGATCGGCAGATTGACCATGAGAACAATGAGCTTATTCGAATCCGGCGAATCCAACGGAAAGGTGTCTTTGAAAGGCCTTTTTAATCCCGGTTATAAGGTGGAAGGACATTCCGATCTGTCGGTGGAAGGTCTTGCCGCAGCTGTCGCGCGAGGAGGATGGCCCGAAGGCCTGAACTGTAAAGAAGAGGATGCCACACGCACCGTGGATCAGTATCTGAAAGCAATAGTCAATTCGGATATTTCCCGGGCCAACGACAGCAATATGGATCCTATGACAGTAAAGCGCATAATAGAGTCCATCGCAAGGAACATCTCCACCTATGCCCCATTGGAAACAATAAGAAAGGATGCGGCGGGAGAATCGGGAACTCTTTCCGCGAACACACTAAAGAAATATCTGGATGCCATGCAAAGCATATTCCTGATCGAGAATCTGCCCGCCTGGAATCCTCACATGCGTTCAAAGACCAAACTTATAACCTC
>WQTN01000083.1 GCA_009786295.1 Methanomassiliicoccaceae archaeon | reverse complement strand
CTTGACCGATGAGTGGAATGCGCTGTATCCGTTGACCGCTTTCTTCACATCTATGTAATAGCGGTCCGCTTTGCTTCTTATTCTTTCTGTGTCTCTCATAAGGTCGAGATTGTTCACGGTCGCTCTCTGCACGGTCACCAGATCAAGCTTCGCTCTCTCGAGGACCCTGGCAACCTCGGTCCTTACGGCACGATCCTCATCCCTGCGGAGATTCTTGTCCTTGTACCCCTTGTAGATGGGGATGTAAAGGCCGATCCTCTCGATCAGGGATTGGTTCTTTTTCATTTGGCTCTCTATCTTTTCATCAACTGGCATTTACTGCCCCTCCTTTTTTCCGTTCATAAGTGCAACCACGATCCCCACCAGCGCCAGGGCTATGAGGAATATTGCAATGAGTATCCAGACGCTGACATCAGTGTATGTGTGCAGCATGCCTATCACACCGACGACAGCGAGAAGTATGCCCAACACCATTCTGTAAATGGATTCAGAAGGGCCGAACTTCCCGCTCTTGCTCGAATACAAGAATGACAGGGCGAGCAGCGCTATGCCGAATATCAGCAGAGCTGTCCACAATACCATCATTAACTTGTCAGTAACGACATAGACTATCAGTCCGATCCCCAGTGCGATGATCGCCGATCCCAACGCGACTGCAGACAAAGTTTTGTTATTCATTTTTTCACTTTCCATTTATTTATATTACTATCATCTGAGAAAGCTCCATCTTATTCACGCGTTGGGGAACAAGCTTGCCGAAGCCGCTTGGTACTTCGACACGGCCGCCCCTGATATCGCATGGTATATAGATAAGCGATTTTACATAAGGATTGCTTAGTTTGAGTTTCGAGTCCTGGCTCGTGCACACTGCAAGATACTCGCTCACCAGTTTCTTTGCTTCTTTTTCTGTGCTCAGGGGGACCACGATCTTTCGTGCTCCGGGAGAGTTCTGCGCGGCGGCATCGGACAACCGTCCGATGCCTTCTCCGCCGCTTATGCTTGTCTCTGTCCCCTTTATCCCGGACAGTATGCTCTTTTCCGGCCTTATGGAGAATATGTCAGTTATCCCGCTCCTCGGATCGTTCAGGCATTGCGAATCGATGACGAAGTCCGCCGGTATGAGGAGGTCCTCTGTGACCTCAACGCCTTTTTTCGCCCACGCTGCACCCGTTTGGAAACTGTACTTGAGATCAACATCCCAAAACGGTATCAGATACTCCCCAGCACCCGGTACGATAGCGAGCGTGCCTCCGGACTTTGCACTGAGGACCTTCGAAAGATTGGCGAAGACCTCGCTGAACCGGTCCTTGTTCCCGAGCAGGAATCCCCACTTCCCAGACTTCGGATAATTGAAACTTATTATTTTTTTGATGGTGTTAAGTATTGCCAGAGGATCGGCGGCAACCCCTTTGAGGACGAACCCGGCAATGTCCGAGAGGATCTTCGCCTGTGTTATCTCCATCTCCACCGCCTGATACATGATGCCCAGCGTCAGATCTGTGCTGATGGCGGTCTTGACCTTGCTGAGCTGTGCGGCTCCGTTCTCAAAGTAAGACAGACTTCCGGCGCCGTCCCCGTTCAGGAGCTTCTCGCATCCTGTGCACATCCCTGCCAGAGCCCGGAAACGGTCTGCGGCGGGCCCGTAGCCTTTGATCTTCCCGAACGATATCGAGGCTTCCGTGAAATTGTTGGCCATCAGCGTGTACCTTCCGGGCTTGTCTTCCTGGAGAAGTTTCGTGTTGTTGATCAGGACTGCATAACCTGCTGCCATCTCCTCTGCAGATGTGACGATATTTTTGGAAGCCTCATCTACAGCCAGAGCCTCTATGCTCTTGACCCTTGCATTGAACTCGAATGCTTTAGCGGAAGTGTGGCCGGGCACAGCGCTGTTATCGGTGGTGAACGGAAGCGTCATCAGAGGATTTGCCAAAAGAGAATTGGCTGCAAACCTGTATTCTGAATATTCCGTCTCGACCCTGCCCTTCACGTTGTTGTTGAAAATGTTGTATCTGGCTATGGAGTCCACGTTCTCGCTCTGAGACATGGAGAACCCGCCGGGTATGGCCTTACTTATCCATGACTGTATCTGTCCCATCATCTGGTCGAGGTACGCCCTGGCATCCACTCTTTGCTGGGACGTGCCGCAGCTGGAGCATGTTATATATGGGGAGTCAGACTCCAGAGCCTGTCTCTCTAGCGGGGCGCCGCAGTATTTGCACCTAAGCATCACCATGTCATCCAATCGTTTCACCGTCTCATCATCATAGCCGAATTCATGCTGTTGATCTGGGACTGCAGTCTTGCTTCCATCGCCCTCATCTCCTGCATGGCCCTGTCGTGGTATTGTTTTGAGATCTCGTCCGATCTTCTTGAGATCGCTGTGTAGCACGGTCTGCACACATATACGGAGCCATAGTTATCGGGAGCTGATTTCAATATGTCGTCGTCGGATTTCCTCATGAATGGCGAGATGTCGCTGGACATCGCGACGAAATGTATCCCCTCGCCGGTCGCAGGCCTTCCGCAGATCCAACACTTCACGGACTTAGAGTATGCATTGATAGCGTTCAGGACGTTTTGGCCGTCCTCTCCCAGCTGTTTGCGGCAGGCATATGCATTCTGCAGCAGTTCGGCAGCCCTTTTTGGATCTGTCGCCACCGCTCCCAGAGCCAGGTTCTCATATCCTAAGGCCTGTGCGTACAGGGCCTCTTTGATGCCGGTGTTGACCGGTATCCCTATGATCTCACTGATCATTATCGTATCGTTCCCTATCATGGACTGGTATTTTCTGGCGACGTCCAGAAACTTGTTGCCTTTGATCTCCGCCTGTGCCGGAGCGCTGTTGGACATCCTTCCCGCCTCCATGCGCTCAGCCAGCAGTCTGCACTCCAAAGCGACCCTGGATGGGTTAATCTCTGTCAATCCAAACTCGAAACCATCCTTCATTTGGTCAAGGGTAGCCGCGAGCTTGACGTATCTGCCCGGGTTGTCCTTGTCGAGTACTGCGTCAATTATGTCCACATAGGCTCTTGCAAGCGCCGCTTCTCTGCCGCCTTTCTCAATGGTTTTTTCAAAATTCTTCTTAGCTTTAGCATATTCCTTCCTTTTGATCAGGTCTACGCCTTGGTTGAACAACTCGTCGCCGGATTTGAAAACACTCAATACCATGTTTACGCCTGCGTAAAGTATAGCGGATTTTATAGATGTCCCTTTCGCCTTCACGGCCCCTTTGTGAACTAAGCCGTACCCAAACTCCGAGCATACAGAGATTTAAATTATGACTACGATAAGCCACCGATGTCCACAAGACTGCCTGAACATGACCACTGCAGGTCCTGCGGAGACCCCGTGCCTTTTGAACAGGCCTACTGCTCAGAGGATTGTTATTGGAAAGATCAGGCCAGGATCAAAAAGGAAAAGAACAATAACATAATTTTCATTGCGGCTACAACCGCAAGCGTATTGGTCATATTGGCAATAGGTGCATTCTTATAAGCCGGAGCGGCACCCTCTGAGAAGCTGCGCTACCTTTGAAACATCGTGCACCCTCAGTATCGCCGCGCCGCTCTCCGCAGCCGCTCTGGATGCTGCGGCGGTGGCCTCGTCCCTATCCATGCAGGGGTAACAGGCTGAGAGGAATCTTTTTCTGGACGGACCGATGAGCACAGGGCGTCCGCCGCCGAACCATCCGCTGTTTTGTATTATGCTCATATCCTGCTCGGCGGTCTTTCCGAAACCTATGCCTGGGTCTAGGATGATGTTCTTTTCCTCCAGCCCTCTGCCGACGGCATGCTCTGCCCTTTCATCGAGGAACCTTTTGATCTCTGTCAGGGCATCGCCTCTCATCATATCCGTCCCGAATGTCCTCGGGGTTCCGTGCATATGCACGATCACCGCCGGAGCATTGTAGGATATTGCAACATCTATCATGTCTTCATCCCTTAATCCGCCGATATCGTTGATGATCGACGCCCCTGCCCTGAGAGACAATTCGGCGACGCGCGGTTTCGTCGTATCTATCGACACAGGGATGCCGATCGTCGGCGCTAGCTCTTTGATCACACTGATGACCCTCTCGACCTCTTCCGCCTCCGATATCGGCTCGGAACCCGGTCTTGAGGATTCTCCTCCCACATCAATGATGTCCGCACCGCTCTCCAAAAGATGATAAGCATGTTTCAGCGCATCATCTTTTGAAAGGTATGCGCCCCCGTCCGAGAATGAATCGGGGGTCAGGTTCAATATCCCCATGATCAATGGCCGGCCCGCCGGCCTTTTCCAAAGATCGGAGGGATGCATGATCAGAGGTTGCTGTCCACCAACTCTGTCAGGTCGATCACTTTTATCTTACGGTCGCCTGTGGCAGAGTTAAGGTTCGCAACGCAGAACGGGCACGCGGTCACAACAAGATCGGCGAACTTCGCCTCGTCCAATCTGGTTCCGCCGATATCTTTCGCTTCCTCGGGATATGCGGATCTGACCCCTCCGCCTCCGCCGCAGCAGTGGCTTCCGGACTTATTGTACTTCATTTCCTTGAAGTTGATGTTGGGGAATTTCTTCAGCACTTCCCTCGGCGCGTCGTAGACCTTGCAGTGCCTTCCGAGATGGCACGGGTCGTGATACGTCACCTTCACATCGCCCAAGGGCTTCAGCTTAAGATCCTGCTTTGCCAGGAACTCCGAGATGTGGAGCACTTTGAAAGGAACCTCTATGAATTTGGGATATTCCTCCTTGAACATCCTGAAGCACCCCGAGCACGAAAGGACCAGCGTCTCAACGCCGAGCGACCTTATGGCATCCACGTTCTTTTTCATAAGTTTCAGAGCGTGCTCTTCGTCCGCGCCGATCCTCTGAAGGACCGACCCGCAGCACACCTCATCCACCGTGGTGAAATCCACGCCCAGTTTCTTCAGTATCGAAAGCGATGCCGCGGCTATCTTTTTCTCTCTGTAGGTCGCGGTGCATCCCGCGAAGTAACCGACCTTTGCCTTGCGAGGCTCGACCCCGAGGGTCTTCACAACGGATTTTTCTTCTCCGTACGGGTTGTTGTACTTGAGCACGCTGTCCACGATGGCTTTGTGCTTCGGAAGGATGTGCCCGTTCTTCACAAGGTCCGCGCGGCACATTTCAATTATACCTACAATATCAACTCCCGACGGGCAGCGTCTCGTGCAGTCTGCGCAGGTCGTACATGTGTACATGTTCTCTACGACCGAGTCGTCAGCTTCCAGGTCTCCGACGAGGAGTCCGTATGTGAGGATTATCCTTCCTCTCGACAGTGCCGAGTCCCATCCTATGGATTTGAACGAAGGACACACCGCTTTACAGAACCCGCACATAGTGCAGGTGCTCAGCGCCTTTTTTACTTTAGCTATCTTATCTGCTTCGAAATCGCTCATCTTATTCAACTCTGGGTATTGTTACGCTCCCGTCCATCAGCACGATCACTCTTGCATCGGGGTTCTGCCTAAGCGCTTCTTTCACTGCGGCATCCACGGTCGGGAAGGGCGTTATGTTGGCGGCCCTTATCATTTCAGGATCCAGGTCCGTTACCGCCCATATGTCGGCCCAGACCGCTATCTCCGCCATCTTGGCCGCTTTGTGATATCCTAACTTGTATTCTTTGCTAAGGTTCTCCAGCACCTGCTTGGGGTCCTTCGAGGAAGAAAGCTGCGTCAGGAAGGTCGGATGTCCGATCCCTTCCCTGCATTTGGACACCATGATGATCTTTCCTCCCTCCTTAAGGGCCCACTTTCCGTTATCGAGGGCCTTCTGGGATTGATAAAGGTCCACATCCATCGGATAGGGTGCGACCGATATCACGACGTCCGCCTTCTCCGGTATCGGAACGGAGAACACTTGGTTGGCCCACTCCACCGCTTTGTCGAAAGCGGGGTTCAGGCTTCCAGATGCCACTTTGTAGATCTGCTGGTGGCGGTCGAGGACCATCTGTATGGAGAATATCTCCTTGCCTTTGACAACTTCCAAGGCATCCATCATGTCCTCATGGACAGGGTTGCCTTTGAGGACCAGCGACTGGGCCTCCTTTTTCATTGCTAATTTGTGGTTCGTCTCAATGGTCAGGTACGACGCGACACCCGGAAGGAATGATTTTCTTCCTCCGGTGTA
>WQTN01000082.1 GCA_009786295.1 Methanomassiliicoccaceae archaeon | reverse complement strand
TCATTGTAGAACATCCCTTTCTCTCGGGATATAGCACGTATGATGTTTGTGGTCTCAGAACCGTATTGGGATGACTTTTTCTTCCTTTCTGCAATACAGGGTTGTCCGAGATCGACCGCAATTTCCCTGAGGATCGATTTTCTGGAGTCCATATCCTTGGGCCTCAACTCATCGTAATCGAGTTTTCTGATCTCCGATATCACATCCTCCGTCATATACGGGTACAGAAGATCTTTGCCGAAATGCTTCGCGATCGCTTTTTCGCAGGGGATGGACACCTTAATGAGTCTCTCCACGGCAGCATTCCTTTGCATCTCATAGTCCTTATCTGTCTGATCGACGAACTTGGCGCAGCCCATGAAATACTCGTCTGCGCCCTGCCCCGTGATAACTACATCTTCTTTCGCTTCTCTGCAAACGCAGAACAGCTGCAACTCATAGGAGATCGTGAACGGATCCGTGGTGCCGGTGGCGGAGACCATCTCCTTGATAAGAAGTTCTACATTTCTTTTCGATATCTGGACCTGCGTCCATGGAAGTTCCAGTTTATCCGAAAGGTCCTTTGCCATTAGGACATCATGCGCCTTGTCTGTTCCGCATGTGTACAGATGGACCGAGTTCGCATATTTCTTTGCGATAGCGGATATCAATCCGGAATCCAGTCCTCCGGAGAATGCTACGGCAACATCTTTTCCTTCTACAGAATTACGGACAGCATTTATGATCGCCTGTTCCATTTCAGCATATTTGAAGGACATAGAGCGCGATGTTATTCTTCGATTATAACAATAACTGGTAAAATCAGGCATAGAGTTCCGCAGCATATCTCAACACATGTTTGGAGAACACAAGAGAACACTTATGAACCTATGATTCCTGTATGAATTCCTAGACAGAAAAGGTGCATCAGAGATGGATAGGAATGAGGTGGACATCTACAAAATAAGGAACGCTTATTTCAACAAAAGCAGAAAAGAAGCATTGGATGTTTACCGCACCTATATCGAGGAGAAAAAAGGCAATGAAGAAGCCTTGAACGAAGTGGCGTTCCTTGCCGCGGATTACGCTGACGCAGAGGCGCTGAAACTTCTGTTCGAGGCAGGAGTATCCCCCTCCGTCACCAGCAATAACGGACGTACGTTGCTCCATTACGTGGCAGAACAGAGGGAAAGCAGATTTTCCTCATTCGATCCCATACCATTGCCCGCAGGGGCCGTCGCCGAGACCACAGAGCTGTTGCTTGAGAATGGAGTAAGCGCTTTGCGAAAGGAAACCGGCCGCAGCATGACATGTTATCATTACGCCGCTGAAAACGCTGTTTTCGAGATGGTGGAGGTAATGGCGGCTCACGGTGTCAAACTCAACATGACATGTGCGCACGGATATACGGGCATTCACAAAGCGTGCGACAGTGCCAAGATCCCAGTCTCGAAGATGGAGATGAGGAAAAAAGAGACGGAGACCTGCGAAAAGGAATATGAAGAACTGAGCAACAGAATAAGCAAAATGATGAGCGATGAAGAGGCCAGAGAACGCTATCTGAAAGGCAGTTCATGTTATCCTCCGAAGGTCCGTATGGAATATGAAAAATCAAAGGAACTGGTAGAAAATTATTTCCTCACGGTCAAGGCCTTTGCGGCCGGCGGCGTGGATATTGATGAAAAAGACGAGGGCGGTAATTCCGCATTGGACATCGCTGTCCGTTCCGGCGCAAAGAAGATCGCCGCATTCCTTTCCGGCAATTTGACCGGCAGCAATGAAGAACAGGCGCTGACGGCAGGGGGCATGACACTTCATCAGGCGGCCGAGAAAGGCGATGCGGAAGCGATCAAAGCAATAGCGAACATGGGCGCGGACATTAATGGCCTGAAAGAAGGGGAAAAACTCTACTCGGGCGGCCTCACGCCGCTAGGTGTCGCAGTCGAATACTTTAAGTGCGATGCAGCGGAAGCGTTGCTCTCGTGCGGAGCGGATCCGGCGTTCAAAGACCTGTACGGCAGGGCGGCGGTAACCTACCTGTTTTCCAGAGATATCAAAAGGAACATGGATGAGGGTTCATTCAAAAATAAACTCATCAGCAAGGTATACGGTGCCATGGCAGATTCCGGACTGAAGGTCGATGAAAGAGTGAATGACGAAGGCGACACTCTGCTGATCCTCGCATGCAAAACGCGTTGCGACTGGAAGATAGGAAGGTCCAGTGTGAAAGGCGATATTATTGCAGAGTTGCTCAAGCGCAAACCGAACCTCAATATCACCAATCGCTTCGGCGAGACGGCGCTGATGCACGTCTGCAGCCACGATTTCGAAATAGTGGAGAATTTCCAAATAGAGATGCTGGAGAAAGGCGCAGATGTTTCTGTTGCGGACAAGAACGGGAACACCGCCCTGCACTATGCCGCAAATGGTTTTGAGAGATCCGCCGCCAAATCGCTGTGCGACATGCTCTTGGAATTCGGCGCTGATGCAAAAGCGGTGAACAATTCGAAAAAGACCGCATTGGATATCGCTACAGAGCGAAACAACGAACCGCTGGTCAAGCTTCTTCTGAGCAAGATGTGAGGAAGGACAAAGACCTGATAGTATGAGTGCGAATATGGCAAATGTATGCTTTATGCAAATCTGTAGCTGGCACTCCGCCCTCCGGCATCGTTTTTGATCAGAATGCCCTTCTCGATCAGATCATTGATGTCGCGCAAAGCGGTGTCGGCAGAGCATTTTGTTATCTTTGCCCATTTTGACGATGTGAGTTTCCCGAAAAAATCGTCAAAGAGTTTGTTGATCATAAGACGCTGACGTTCGTTGATCCGAACATCCTTATATTTTTCCCAGAAAGCCGTTTTTAACAAGACGTTCTGCATGCCGTTTTCTGTTTCCCGTAACGCATGTCTGAGAGAGTCCAGAAACCAGACGAGCCACTCGGTAATGTCGCCGCTTCCTTGTTGCGTCTTTTTCAATATTTCATAGTATTCTCTGCGCTCAGCGAGGAATTGTTTTGACAGGCTGTAGAAACGCTCCGCGGTGTTCTCGCTTCGTGCGAGCATTATGTCTGATACCGCTCTTGCGATACGTCCGTTGCCGTCGTCGAAAGGATGAATGATAACGAACCAAAGATGCGCGATCGCCGATTTTAATACGTTATCGATGATGATTTCATCATCATTGAACCATGAAAAGAATCTGTCCATTTCAGCTTTCACATCCTTTGCTGCTATTGCCTCATAGTGGATTTTTTCCTTCCCCATTGGGCCGGAAACAACCTTCATCTCTTCAGTGCGGTACTGTGCAACGGTTATTTTGTTCATCCCGCTGTATCCTGTTGGAAAAAGCGATGCATGCCAACCGAACAGACGTTCTTCTGTCAGTGGTTCACGATAGTTTTGAGCTGCATCAAGCATCATTTCAACGATACCGTCTGTATATCGGGAGGTTGGGACAAGTCCGGCAATATTTAATCCCAAATGCCGCGCGATGGATGAGCGCACTTCTCCTGGATCCAGTTTTTCGTCTTCGATCCCGAATGAGTTCAACAGATCGGACGTCAGCATATCGAGGTTCTTTTCCTCTTTCGACGGAAGGCCCAATGAATACATCTGTCCAATGATCCTGCCTTGCAAAAGACGAACTTCGCCCAAGGAGGCACTCACGACCGCATCATGCCATTTAAAATCCATCCAGTTCTCGTGCTGATGAATATATTTAGGCATATGAGAACAATCATGCGGCGAATGTATAAAATATTTACCGCATTTTTGCGGTGAATATGTGAACCATTTACAGCATAAGATAAATAAAACAATACTAATCACGATTAGTCTAATTTAGATTTAATATTTTTTTATGAAAATAATGTCATAAAATGAAGATTGCCTGCTCATAAGCATTATCTGACAGGGTTCTTCTCCGTAGGCGTCATCTTGAGCCCAATGACCCCGCCGACGATGACCGCAAGGAACAACACTGTCAAAAGATTCAGGACCTCCAGTCCGAGTATCGCTGACACAACAATCGTTCCAACGACCCCTATGCCGATCCACACTGTGTATGCCGTGCTCACGGGGATGGCAGTCTTCATGGGGAACGACAGACACCATATGCTCAGCAGCAGGAACACTGTCACGATCGCATCCCAGAGCGGGTCTGTGAACCCTTCGGTGTAGTCAAGGCCGATCGCCCAAACGATCTGAAGGAGCCCTCCCAGTATGATCAGTGACCATCCGAGCTTTTCTCCTGTCTCGGTCATATGATCCCTCCGGATGAAAGCCTGACTCCGATGATACCAATTATTATCATCGATACAAAGACCAGCCTTTTTGTTGTGATCGTTTCTTTGTAAAGAACTGCGCCGAGACCTACAACGATCACGGCGCCGATACCGGCCAGCAGAGCATAGGATATGCCCGGACCTATCTCTGTGACGGCAAGGGCCAGCAGGTACATGCAGGCCATTAATGCAACGATCGTCACGATCCCCCAGGATATCTTCCTGAAATTGTTAGATCTTTCAAGAGCTATCACCCAGCACGGCTCCAGAATGCTTGCTGCGATGAGATAGATCCATCCGAGCTCCATGTCCGGGGACACCAATAACAATATTTTATATTGCTGATGCAAAATTGAAAGAAACATATGTAACGGCTCCATTCTTTCGATAGACTGGTGCGCACAGAGTTATCTGACCAGCCATAATCAAAAAGGTTATTGATATTTCTGGCTACCGAAAACAGACCCTGATTTTATTCAAACTTGGTTCAAAATGGCACCTAAAGCATAAAGGTGGGCTGCACAGGCTCCTGTTATGGATACAGTGTTCAAAATGTGTACATGCAAAGATGATATGTATCGATACGGCGGTTACCAGGATGAACGGACCATGACCTCATGGCCGGAAAGGATCTTCGTATGAGTGAAAAGATATTCGGCATCGGAGGAATGACCTGCGCGGCCTGTGCTCAAAGAGTGGAAAAGAGCATTAAGAAGCTGGACGGCGTAGAAAATGCCTCGGTCAATCTTGTTACCGAAAAAGCCACAGTCCAGTATGATCCCAGCACAGTGCGGCAGTCCGACATCCGGGAAGTGATCGAGAAGGCAGGATATAGCGTTCTGGAAAACAGCTGGATGAATGCGGCAGACCAGGACAGAGAGCGGAAACAAAGAGAAATAAGGAACCTTTGGGCAAAATTCATCATTTCTGCTGCTTTTTCTTTTCCCCTCCTTTACATAGCAATGGCTCCGATGATAGGGGCTGTAGATCTTCCATTCTCAGCGGAACTTCACCGTCTGATGAGCAGCGACCCTCTTGTTTATGCTTTCATTGAAATGTTCCTCGCCATTCCGATCATCATCGTAGGATATAAGTTCTACACCGTAGGCAGCAGGGCGCTCTGGCAGCGGAGCCCCAACATGGATTCTCTGATCGCGGTAGGCACGAGCGCCGCTGTACTGTACAGCGTTTACAACACATGGCTGATAGCGAACGGCCAGCCGGAAGCTGCGGAAGCGCTGTACTTTGAAACAGCCGGAGTGATAATCACCCTCGTTCTGCTTGGAAAATCTCTGGAAGCGGTTTCAAAAGGAAAGACAAGCGAGGCAATAATGAAGCTCATAGGCCTCACGCCGAAGACCGCATTGATATTCCACAATGGCGCAGAAAAAGAGATACAGATCGAAGAAGTGGAGATCGGTGACATCATCATCGTCAAACCAGGTGCGAAGATACCCGTGGACGGTACTGTAACGGACGGCAACACTTCCGTAGACGAATCCATGCTGACCGGCGAAAGCATGCCCGTGGATAAAAAGGCAGGCGATCAGGTGTACGCAGCCACCATTAATACCACCGGCCTGATACGATTCAGGGCCGAGAAGATCGGAAGCGACACAGTTCTGGCACAGATCATCAGGTTGGTGGAAGATGCGCAAGGCAGCAAAGCCCCGATCGCGAAAATGGCCGATGTGATATCGGGATATTTCGTCCCCATCGTGTGTGTCATATCGTTACTGGCGGGTGTTGCGTGGTTCTTCGGAACCGGAGGCGACCTGAGATT
>WQTN01000081.1 GCA_009786295.1 Methanomassiliicoccaceae archaeon | reverse complement strand
GTATATAAACAAGAAAAGTATCGCCGAATAATAACATAAGGTGAAGCATCAATGGACGCACAGGGACTCAGGGACGCATACGTGAATTTCTTCATTGAGAGAGGGCACACATACATCAGATCAGCTTCGCTTATACCTGAGAACGATCCGACCGTGCTGTTCACCACCGCAGGCATGCACCCTCTTGTCCCGTATCTCCTCGGAGAGAAGCACCCGGGAGGGAAGAGGCTTGTGAACTTCCAGAAGTGCATCAGGACAGGAGACATAGAAGAAGTGGGAGATGCTACGCACCTTACGTTCTTTGAGATGCTCGGCAACTGGTCCCTCGGAGATTACTTCAAAAAAGAATCGATCGAGTTCAGCTTCGACCTTCTGAAGGATGTTCTGAAGATAGACAAAGAGCAGCTTGCAGTGACCGCTTTCGAGGGAGAGAAGGGAATCCCAAAGGACACAGAGACCGCTGAACACTGGAAGAGCCACGGGATGAGAGAAGATCAAATATTCTTCTACGGAAGAAAAGACAACTGGTGGGGCCCCGCAGGCCAGACCGGGCCTTGCGGCCCGGACACGGAGATATTCTTCGATAACAGCCAAAAGAAGTGCGGGCCGGCTTGCGGGCCGGCTTGCAAATGCGGGAAGTACACAGAGATCTGGAACAATGTTTTCATGCAGTACTTCAAGGACAAGGACGGCAACTTCACTCCGCTGAAACAGAAGAACGTGGATACCGGAATGGGATTGGAAAGAGTGCTTTGCATGGTGAACGGCGCGAAGACAGTATATGATACATCCTTGTTCGCTGGGATCATCGGAAAGCTTGAGGAACTGTCCGGAAAGAAGTATCAGGACGATATGAGGTCATTCAGGATAATCTCGGACCACCTGAGGGCGTCAACGTTCCTTTTGGGGGACGGCGTGGTACCGTCAAAGATGGGGCAGGGATACATCCTCAGAAGACTGATCAGAAGAGCCAGCAGGTACATGTCAAACCTTGGGATCGAGGGAGTGAACATGCAGAAGGTCTCCGAGGTGATCGTCTCGGAATACTCCGCAGCTTACCCCGAGCTGGAGAAGAACAAGGATTCCATTTACTCACAGATAACGGCAGAGGAAGAGAAATTCCACAAGACCCTTAGAAAGGGGTTGAGGAGATTCGACGAGATGATCGCCGAGAGCGGAGGGACAAAACAGCTTGACGGAGAGGCTGTCTTCAGATTATACGATACGTTCGGATTCCCGATCGAACTGACCCAGGAACTTGCCGCAGAGAAAGGATACAATGTGAGCGTAGAGGATTTCAACAACAGGTTCAAAGAGCACCAGGAGAAATCCAGAGCCGGATCGGACCAAGTGTTCAAGGGCGGCCTGGCAGATGCCAGCGAGCAGACCACGAAGCTGCATACGGCTACGCATCTTCTGAACGCAGCTTTGAAGAAGTTCGTGGACCCGAACATCCAGCAGAAGGGGTCGAACATAACTGCTGAAAGATTGAGATTCGATTTCAACCTTGATCGTAAAGTAGAACCGGAGGAACTGAAAGCCGTCGAGGATTACATCAACGAAGTGATCAAAGCAAACATCCCGGTGGTATGCGAGGAGATCTCCTACGAAGAAGCAAAAGCAAGATGCGCCGTGGGAGTCTTCCAGGAGAAGTACGGAGAGGTCGTGAAGGTCTACTCGATAGGAAATGTTTCCATCGAGCTCTGCGGGGGGCCCCATGTGCGCAGCACCGGGGAGATCGGAAGGTTCAGGATCGCAAAGGAAGAGAGCTCTGCGGCCGGAGTGAGAAGGATCAAAGCAACGGTCGAATGATCCAAGAGCCAGCAATGCAATATCTGTAATAGGTTTCTGATAATTGTCCTTATCAGGCTTATGCGCTTTTTGTGAAAGATCAGATAGTATGATCATAATCGGTTAATGTAATTGCACTACCAATGGGCCAGTTTCGGGTAGTTTCGGACACCTGGATGTTTCCTTTTAATAATCTTTCATCATTCTAAATGTGGTAACATGGCCTCAACGACCGGAGATATATACGAAAGAGAACTGAAATATCTTCTGAGCGGAGATAAAAAAGTAATAACCCAGATGATAAAGACCTGCAATGAGGATGAGAGCAGGTCATACAGCCTGATGCTGGAAGATCCCTTCCTTGTCGTGAGAGCCGCAGGCTCTTTGGGCGTCGATCTTGTTGCCATGAGATGGGACTTTTCATTTCCCGTAGAAGTAAAAAGTTCGGCTGAGGAGACCATGCACTTCAGCAGGAATCCAAGACTTACAGAGCAGGCAGCAAGGATGAAAAAGGTCTGCTGTAAATCTAACCTGCTTCCAGTGTACGCGTTCAGGCTGAAAAGTGTAAGAGGAGATCCGTGGAGAGTTTTCACCATTCCTACAGACAACGAACTCAAAGGGAGAAACGAGCTTCTCAGGAAAATAATTCCAAAGATGGAGGTCACCAGCAACGGGAATTACATAATGAGATGGGGAGATGGAATGAAGCTCTGCGACTTTATCTCATATATGTCTGGAGATATAATCTCCGAGGATATTTTTGAAGAATAACGGCCGTCAGCACTCATAGGGCTCATCACAGGTCAGCCCGGTTCTTTCTTCATCCGGCCATCATATCATTGTTTCTGCCGTTAATAAAGCATAGGCTTCCGCAGCCACACATACAATTTAGAGAATAATTGACAAACAACTCAGGTGTAAGGCACAACGGTTGCCTCGGGGTTTTCGCGCGCTTGCGTATACTATAAATCCTTTTAACCGATTGCAGAAAATATGTGGAAACAGGTCGATGAGAGCTTTTGGAAAGAGAATCGTGAATCGAAAGTTGATGATGTAGCCGATGCTGTGCAGGATATAATCGACCTTGTCCGGTTCGAAGGCGACAAAGCTTTGATCGACCTTACGCTGAAATTCGACAAGGTCATGCTTGAGGATCTGGAGGTCTCGAGGGACGAGATCGAGGCAGCATACGAAGAGATCGACCCCGTGCTGTTGGACGAGATCGAGAACGCAGCGGATTTCATACAGCGTTTCCACGAACTTCAGGTCCCTGAGGACCTCTGGCTGAAAGAGATCGAACCTGGGATAACGCTTGGCGTGAAAAGCACGCCGCTGGAAAGGGTCGGCTGCTATATACCAGGCGGACGGGCTTCCTATCCGTCCACGGCCCTGATGTGCATCATAGCCGCAAGAGTGGCCGGCGTGGAAGAAGTCATATGCTGCACCCCGCCGCCCATCAACCCGCTGACCCTGGTCGCCATGGACATAGCCGGCGCGGATGAGATATACAAGGTCGGCGGCGCTCAGGCGATAGCCGCCATGGCTCTTGGAACGGAGTCGATAGAGCCTGTGCAGAAGGTGGTCGGTCCCGGCAACGTCTTTGTGACCGCTGCCAAGACCCTTCTCAGAAAGAACGTGGAAATAGACTTCCCTGCTGGACCGAGCGAGATAGGAGTACTTGCCGACGAAACCGCAAATGCGGAATTCATCGCTGCGGACCTCCTTGCTCAGGCTGAGCACGATCCGTCCTCTGCCTGTCTGCTTGTAACAACAGACCCAGACATGCCAAAGAAGGTCTGGTCATATATGGAAAAACAAATGGAGCGCGCCCCAAGAAAAGAAATTATGCTCTCGGCACTAAAGAATTCCGGCTATATTATAGAGAAAGACATCGAGCTTGCTGTAGAGATCATGAACGGAATAGCGCCCGAACATCTTTCTATTCAGGTAAAAGACTCTCTGGAGATCCTTTCAAAGATAACAAACGCCGGATCGATATTCATCGGCCCCTATACTCCGATCGCAGCAGGAGATTATGCCTCTGGCACCAACCACGTCCTCCCGACGGCCGGCCATGCGGCGACAATGTCCGGACTGAACGTAGGGCATTTCAGGAAAACATCCACGGTCCAGATAATATCAAAGGATGGACTCGCCGCCCTGGCTCCAACCATTGCGGCCATATCAAAAGCAGAAGGGCTGTACGCGCATACTGAATCGGTAACGATAAGAGAGAAGAGACAGAAATGACAGAGGAAATAGATCTTTTCGACCACAGCCTCTACATAAACAGAGAACTGTCGTGGTTGGAATTCAACCGCAGATGCCTTGCCGAAGCAAATGATCCGAATGTTCCGTTGCTTGAAAGAGTGAAGTTCCTTGCCATTGCATATGGGAATATGGACGAGTTCTTCATGATCAGAGTTCCTGGGCTGCTGCAGAGAGAGGAGAACAGCAACATGATCGCCATTGGCCCGGACGTCTATCTTGACGCTAAGGCGCTGGTCGCGGAAATAAACGTGTCCGTCAATAGCCTGGTGGACGGCTATGAAGAGTGCTGGGGCAGGCTGAGGCAGGAACTATACGACAGCGGCATAAGGATACATGACGTCAGTTCTCTGTCCGACAGTCAAAAAGCATGGGTCGGGGAATATTACAGGGAAAGAGTGCACCCACTTCTCACGCCTCTTGCGCTGGATATCTCGCACCCGTTCCCATTCATATCAAACAACTCACTCAATGTCGCAGTAAGGATGAACAAGAAAGGCGGGAACATATACGCAAGAGTGAAAGTGCCTGTGGGCATACTGCCGAGATTCGTGAAGATACCATCGGAATCCAAGGGAATGGATTTTGTACAGCTTGAAGATGTCGTCGAATCGAACATCAATGAGCTTTTTCCGGGAATGGACTCAACGGAAGCGTATCTTTTCAGAATAACAAGGAATGCCGATATCAAAGTGACGATCGATGAAGCATGCGATCTTATGTCTGCCATCGAAACATCTCTAGATTCGCGGGACGTGGGATTCCCCGTCAGGATGCTGGCCGAAGACGGAACGCCTCCCGAAATGGTCTCTCTGTTCGGAAGGAACCTAAAACTGAGAGAAGCTCAGATACACACAGCAACCTTGGGAGGGATGCTTCTTACGGACCTGTGGCAGATAGCATCGCTTGACGTGCCGGAACTCAAAGACGAACCGTTTGACCCTTATGTCCCGCCCGAGTTCAGAGATGACATGAGCATCTTCAGGACCATCAAAAACAAAGACTGGATCCTCTTCCATCCGTATGAGTCGTTCGATATAATCATGCGTTTCCTTAAGGAATCTGCGAATGACGCTAATGTTCAAAGCATAAAGATATGCCTGTACAGGATAGGAAAAGACCGTTCGATCGTAAACGCTTTGAAGAAAGCAAGGGAGAACGGGAAGGCCGTCACAGTCCTTATGGAACTTCGTGCGAAGTTCGATGAGACCAACAATATCCATCTGGCAAAGGAGCTTGATAAGATGGGCGTCCATATCGTCTATGGCCCGGTTGACATGAAAGTGCATTCGAAATTGCTGCAGGTGGTCAGGCTTGAGAACGATAAACTGGTCCGATATACTCATATGAGCTCCGGGAACTATAACGCCAGCACCGCGAAGCAATATGGCGATATCTCCTTCCTGACCGCCAACAAGGAGATCGGGGAGGATGTGGGAGAACTATTCAACTCACTGACGGGCGTCTTCGGCCCAAGGAACTACAAGCACCTCCTTGTGGCCCCCACGACACTGAAGAAAGCACTTATCGAAAAGATAAAAAGGGAGACAGAGAACCAGTCCAACGGGAAGGAAGCTTACATCGCAATAAAAGCAAACGGCCTTGTCGACTCAGATGTCATCGCGGAGCTCTACAAAGCATCAATGGCGGGCGTCAGGGTAGATCTTAACATCAGAGGCCTCTGCTGCCTGAAACCCGGACTGAAGGGCATCTCCGAGAACATCAGGGTCACAAGCATTGTCGACAGGTTCCTGGAACATTCGAGGATCTATTACTTCGAGAACGGCGGCGATCCGGAGATGTACATGGGGTCGTCCGACGTCATGCCGAGGAATCTCATCGCAAGGGTTGAGGTGCTGTTCCCCGTCCTTGATAAGAACATGCTCGCGCTCATAAAGAAGGACATCCTTGATATCCATCTAAAGGACAATGTTAAAGCCAAATACCTGACGGCGGACGGAAAATATCTTCCGGTCAAG
>WQTN01000080.1 GCA_009786295.1 Methanomassiliicoccaceae archaeon | reverse complement strand
AAACAAGCCGATGTTGCCAAGCCTGGTCAAAGGCGATGGACTCAAGATCCATTCTCGTAGGAGTTCACCGGTTCGAATCCGGTCGTCGGCACTCTCACTTCTCCAAAAAAGTCACTGCTGGCTCTTTTTTTGATCAGATTTTTCATCATAATCAATATGCCTTTAGAGAAGGAATATGGGTATAATGCCTTTGTAATGTGTCTGCATTCTGATAACGTTCGCTATCTCTTTGTATTGTCCATCGGTTGGTTCTTCTATTTCAAAAACAAGTCTGCCGACCACATTGATTCTAATAGAAAATAGGTTTTCTGCCTTGCCCTTTAGTTTCTCATATTTTAGGACGAACGGATCTTTTGCTAAAGCATCAAGCAGCATCTCCGTCTTTCGCCCTTTCCCGGCCTGCGCAACTCTTATTCATTACCCTTCACTCACAGAATGATGATACGAAAGGACTGGTTATCCTTGCTTTCCTGCCCATGCCCCTCATGTGGCCGTTCTCGTCAGGCAGTGTATATCGGTCGCCGACCCTTTTTACCTGAAAGACGCAGCCGTGCAGAGGACCTGTCATATAATCCGTCAGTTTATACACGTAGTCCACGCCGTTCTCTGGATCTATCTCGTGATAGCACTTCCCGATCATTTCCCATGGATGAACATCATCCTCGATGGATACCATCATTGCTCCAATGTCCTCATGCATCCACAGCACCGTCCCTCTCTGTGATTTTATGTACTTCGGACATACGCAGGTCTCCCGCCTGCAATTCTCGCACCATCTGATGCCTATGAACTCATAGTAATCCGGTTCGTGCATCCGAATGCCTGCACCCATACCGAAGCTTTCTCCGCAGTGGCTGTTTCCTGTCATCATATCTTCCAAAATACTTACCTGCAGTTTTGATACTTAAATGAATTCGGGACATGTCCGAAAGTACCCGAAACTGAGACATATGTACATTAAAGCGTACATATAAAAATCAATAAACAGATATCACAAACATGGCAACAGTGAACGCAACGGAAGCACGCAGAAACTTGTTCAATATGATCAATCTCGCATTGGAGAATGAAAGAGTGACAATAACTTCGAAAAACGGTAATGCGGTGCTGATATCGGAGGAGGAATTGAACAGCATTCTGGAGACCCTATATCTTCTTTCAGATCCGGAGACCCTTCCCGCGATGAAAGAAGTACTTGAGACGCCCCCTTCAGAACGTGAGGTATGGAATTGTCCAAAGGATATGTCGTGACCTTATCCAAACGGGCCCAGAAAGATTTGGCAGAACTGAAAAGGTCTCATTTGGGAGATAAAGCAGAGAATATTCTAAAACTGCTTTCGGAAGATCCGTTCCGAAGCCCTTCTCCATTCGGGAAGCTCAGCGGCGAGATGAAGGGTTGGTACTCACGTCGGCTGAACAGCACCCATAGGGTGTTGTATCTTGTGGAACCGTCCGAAGACCCCGAGCATGAAGGCATGGTCTCGGTCGCCAGGATGAGGACGCACTATTCCGGTTATATTCCGTCCTTTTTTATGTGACCCGAACAGATCGGATCCCGAATGATACGATAGTGAGTTGTATCCGGCTGTTGTCCCTTTGTCTGTCGGGATAATATAAACCGATTATGATCGCACCATCGAGACATCCACTTTCGGGATATTCGGACATCCCCCTGTTAGGCTTAAATGCATAATGCAACATGGAGAAAATGCCGTTGGATGGGAAGCCCGGTTCGGTGTCTTCCAACAGACGGCGAACCGGGACCATCGGGCAGGGGGTGTATAACATCAACCGCGCGACGGACTCGACTGTTCGCATACGGATTGGAGAAGTGATCATCACGGTCACTGTCAACGACCCGTAACGCTGACGGCGTTTGGTTCACGTTACGAACCCGGCCCATTTTTGGGCCGTTACTCCTGCCAATATGACGTGGTACATGCATATTAAAGTTAGCTATGGAGTCGTCCCTGCCGTGTCCGAAACATTGATAGTGCAATTGCACTTTTGATGGAAATACAGCAGAGAATAATAATTGTGTATCGTGGTATAGATAGCGAAGCTCAGATTAGTTGAGTTGCTCTCTATTGGAAAAATAGAAGCTGGATACTATCACCTCATCCTGCCAATGCCGTGCAGCCAAGGGATTTGTAGCTCAGAGAAGTTAATTAGATATGAAGTAATGTAGTCATAATGTCAAAAGACAAGCAGTAGTTATTCCCATTCGCCGCGATCGTTGGGCAGGAACAGATGAAAACCGCACTGCTCCTGAACACTGTGGACCCCGGAATAGGAGGGGTCCTCATCAGAGGCGAGAAAGGGACCGCAAAATCAACGACGGTCAGATCTCTGGCTCAGGTGCTTCCGGAAGTAGAGTATGTCAAAGGGTGCGTATACCGCTGCGACCCTAAGCATGGCAAGAGATTCTGCCCGGACTGCGCCGAGACCATTGCGTCCGGGGCGAAACTGGAATCCGAGAAGGCACCGATGCGCGTGGTCGAACTTCCCCTGAGCGCCACCGAGGACAGGATAGCGGGGACACTGGACATCGAACACGTCCTGAGCACCGGGAAAAAGAAGTTCGAGCCCGGCGTATTGGCACAGGCGAACGGCAACCTTCTGTACGTGGATGAGGTGAATCTTTTGGAAGACCACATGGTCGACCTTCTCCTCGATGCCGCGGCGATGGGAGTGAACTATGTTGAAAGAGAGGGAATATCCTTCGAACATCCGTCGAGATTCATACTTGTTGGCTCCATGAACCCGGAAGAGGGAGAGATCAGGCCGCAGCTTCTCGACAGATTCGGACTGTGCGTGGAGATACAAGGCGAGAAGGACCTGTCAGTAAGGACAGAGATAGTGTCGCGGAGGCTCGCATTCGATGCGGACCCGAAAGGGTTCACCGAGGCCTACGTGAAAGAGACCAAAAAAATAAAGGACAGTATAACGGAAGCAAAGAAGATCCTCTCCGGCAACTTCCCGGACAAAGACCTCGTAGCTCTGGCGTCGCACATCGCTCTCTATTTCGAGATGGAAGGACACAGAGCGGACATAACGATGGTAAGGGCGGCAATGGCATATGCGGCCCTCAACGGAAGGAAGAAAGCGGACAGAGAGGATATGGCGACCGTCGCACCCATGGTCATGTCCCACCGCATGAAGAGGAAACCCTTTGAAAAGACCGTTTTCGACATCGGAGAATTAAGGTCATGCATTCAGCAGTTCGCTTGAGAAACTGTTTCCCTTTCTCCGCAGTAAAAGGCATGGAGAATGTGAAGAAGGCACTTGAGTGCGTTGCAGTGGACGACGATCTTCTGGGCGTATTGATAAAAGGCCCGACAGGCACTGCAAAAAGCGTCATGGTAAGATCATTCGGGGAGATGTTTCCCGACAGAGAGGTAGTGAACATTCCGCAGAACGTCACGGACGAGCAGCTTTTCGGCGGGCTGGACATAGAGGATGCCATTAAATTCGGAAAGGCCGTGATAAAAGGAGGGGTCCTGCAAAAGGCTGACGGCAACATACTGTATCTTGACAATGTCAATCTGTTCGACCCGAAGACGCTGAACTCCATACTGGAATGCGCAGGGTCCGGAAAGGTGATCGTGGAAAGGGAAAGCATGTCAGCAGAATACGACATCGAAACAAGGGTCATTGCGACAATGGACCCCGCCGAACAGATGCTGCCGGACGGCATAGCCGACAGGTTCGATATCTGCGTCCAATCCTATACCGCCGAGGGCAGGGCGGACAGAGAAGAGATAATCCTGTCCAATCTGGAGTTCGAAGCCGATCCGGACGGGTTTGCCGAAAGATATTCGGAAGATGATGCCGAAGTACTGCAGCGCATCGAAAGCGCAAGGAAGATACTGAAAGACGTGGAGATAAAACGATCAGACATTGAGAAAATAGCATCGGTATGCAATAATCTTGGGGTCAAAGGGCACCGGGCGGACATATCGGTGGCAAAGGTGTCAAGGACCCTGGCAGCTCTGGACGGGAGGACAGCGGTATCTGATGCAGATATCAAAGACGCTGCGGTCATGTGTCTTCTCCACAGAAGGAGCGATGCAGCGGTAAATGAGAAAAAGATAATACAGCCGCAAAAGAACGAAGCGCCCGTAGAAAAAGAGCAGCAAGAGATCGTATTATATCCTCCGGTCGAAGAAAAAGCGGAGGAAGCAGAAGAGATACCGCCGGAATATTCCGATTTCATCCCTCCCATGAACTCGCAGTCATGCTCAACCGAAAACCTCGGCACCGTGGCAGATATAATAGACTCCGTCAGAGAGAACCTGGAGGATCTGGACAGCGTAGAGGCCATACGCCTGCACATGATAGCGGGGAACACCAAAAAAAGGAAGAACATAGCGATAAGCAAAAGAACTGGAAGATACAGGGGATTCAAGATACCCGAAGGAAGATCGGTGGACCTTGCGTTCGATGCGACCGTCCGCGCGGCAGCACCGTATCAGAGGTCCCGCGAGAACAAAGGGCTGAGCATAAACATAGAACCGCAGGACATAAGAGAGAAGATACGGATCAAAAGAGACTCCTGCTCTTTCCTTTTCGCGGTAGACGTCAGCGGCTCTTTGGTAAAAAGCGGGATGATGAAGGACATAAAGGACGGGGTCAAGGCCATGCTCATGGACAGCTATGTTCACAGGGACAAGGTCGCGCTGCTCACATTCAGGACGGGAGAGGTCAGGATATCGGTCCCTTTCACGCGTTCCGTCGAAGAGATATGTGACATCCTTGAAAATACGACGACAGGGGACGGTACGCCGCTGGGTCCAGCACTGATAATGATAAGAGAGTACATGCTCAATTATGTCAGGAAAAATCCCGAAGAAAGATGCTATGTCATCATGATAACTGACGGAGAGGCAACATATCCTGTCATAAGGGGGAAAGACGCGATGATGGAACTCAAGAAGGTAACTCCTGTAATGAAGATACCGAACGTGGAGTGGATAGTCGTGGATTCAAGCCTGATATGCACAGAGACAGGCGATGCGGTGAATCTCGCAAGGATGCTCAGCGGCAGATACATAAAATTAGAGGACATGCAGACCATGTGATCAGGCGCCCTGCGCCTCAAGTCGGTTCATTATATTAATGTTCAAAGAATATTACATGCCATGGAAACAGAAGCTGTAACTGATTTCGTCTATGCGCACATTCCGGAGATAATTCTTCTGATAGGAGGGCTGATCGCGCTGCTGATCGTCTACGCTTACATCAAAGACGGAGCATCGATGAAATACAAGACATCAATGGCCATCGGAGTGATGTTCGGCGTCCTGATGATATTTTTGAGCGTATCTTCGTATGCCGACTGGGAGATGTTCGTTGCTGTTGTGATAGCGGTAATGGGATTCACGCTTGTGATAAGGCCGTTCCGCGACGTACACTTTGCCGTCATCGGAGCGTTATTGATAATGGTGCTCGTCTACATATTCCTGGGCGGGCTGACCGGAACAGAGTTGAGTTTCATAGCCGAAGGATGGCCGAGGATAATAGCGGCCTTCGCGGTAGGTGCAGTTGCATATATGATCATGAGCTTCGTAGAGGCCCTTATCAAGCTGTTCGGAAAGCTGTTCAACTGGTGGCCTTTCCTGCTGATACTCGCTTTGATATGTATCGTCGAATCCATATTCATGTTCATGGGCTATGGGTCACTGTATGACTTCGTTACAGGCGGTCAGTGACATATAAACTTCATGTAAAGCTTTAAATGATAGTAGTCGATGGAGGTTGGCGGGGCCCGTGGCTTAGCCAGGATATAGCGCTGGCCTTCTAAGCCAGACGCCTCG
>WQTN01000079.1 GCA_009786295.1 Methanomassiliicoccaceae archaeon | reverse complement strand
TTGCTGATCGAATCTCCGCTCCCTGCGACCGCTGACGACAATGCGTTGACGGTGCCATCTATTACCTGTGTATCCACGAACTCCACTCCTTTGGCAACACCGTATCCCAGCTTCCATCCTATTTGGTCATAGAGGCGAGGGAACCACCATCTGTTTGACAGTGCTTTGTAAAGCCATGAATTGCCGTCTTTGTTGAATTTGCCAGGGCTGACCGACATCTTGCTGTACATCACATATGCTACGCTTATCGCGATCAATACCAGCGCGACGGTCAGATATGTGTATACACTCAGGAAGATGTCTTCGAGCCATCCGGTGAACCCGTGCCCATGCCCGGAACCTACCTGGAACTGTCCGGCATGAATACCTATTGTTAAGTATTCGTCGAACCCGAACAATATTATGCAGCCGAGCGCGGCGGCGAACACCGACAGTATGATCAGAGGTATCGTCATGCTCTTCGGGGATTCCCCGTGGCAGTGCTCGGCCCCATGGCCTGACTTGCCCTTGAAGGTCATGAACCACATGCGGAACATGTAGAAGGCTGTCATGAACGCCGTTATTATGGCAAGTATCCATAGGATCATGAAGAGATATCCTTCCGCCCCATAGTCGCCTGCATGCATGGTCACCTCCAATACGATCTCCTTCGACCAGAATCCGCTGAACAGCGGGAATCCTGCGATCGACAGAGAACCTATGAGCATTGTGATGGAGGTTATCCTCATTTTACTATGAAGTCCTCCCATCTCTCTCATGTCCTCGGTACCGGTCGCATGGATGACAGAACCTGAGCCTAGGAAGAGCAGTGCCTTGAAGAACGCATGGTTTGCCATGTGCAGACATCCTGCGGTGTAGCCTACCGCTCCCGCTGCGATGAGCGCGTTGTTCCCGGACTCCAGTCCGAGTGCCATCATATATCCTCCTGCTCCCAGCGCCAGGAACATGTATCCCAGCTGAGATAAGGTGGAATATGCCAGCACTTTCTTTATATTCATATTATTGAGGGCCATTGTTGCGGCGAAGAACGCCGTTATCCCTCCGATGATACCTACGAACAGCATCACTTCCGAGTTCTGCGTGAACAGAGGGAAGCATCTTGCAACGAGGTACACTCCTGCTTTGACCATTGTCGCTGCGTGTATCAATGCCGATACCGTTGTGGGACCGGCCATCGCATCCGGAAGCCAGTCCAAAAGCGGGAACTGTGCGCTCTTTCCTATGACGCCTCCGAATATCAGAAGGCTTCCGAGCATCAGCATGCTCGGGTCGACCGCTGCCATTGCGGCGGTGTCGAACACGGTCGTATAGTCCAGGCTGCCGAATTCATACAGCAGGACGAACATTCCTCCCATGAGGCACACGTCTCCGAGTCTTGTGACAAGGAACGCTTTCTTCGCTGCGGATGCGGCGTTGTCGGACGCATCGTCGCCGTTGGGGTGGTTGAAGCTCCAGAATCCTATCAGGAGATACGAACACAGGCCCATTGCCTCCCAGAAGACGAACATCTCGAGGAAGTTGCTTGACACAGCAAGCCCCAGCATTCCCGTGAGGAAGAGGGACACTTCTGCGAAATATCTCCTCCTCTTCACTCCCTCATCGTGCATGTATCCTATCGAGTAGACAAAGATCAGCGTTGAGATGAAGGATGCAAAGAGCATCATCAGACACGCAAGGCTGTCGATATAGTATCCGATGTTTATATCGAAACTGCCTATCGAGAACCATGTCATCTGAGCGGTCACATACCCGGGACTGGAATATGCCGGGGATGTGAAGAACTCATATGATATCAGGGCCGAGAGTACGAACGCAAACAGCGCTCCGAATATAACTATCGGACCGCCGCCGTGCGGCATCTTCTTCCCGAAGAACCCTACTATCACGAAACAGAGCATCGGAACAAGCGGAACCAACCAGGTGTATTCTATGTACATCTTACCACCTCATGGCTGTGAGGTCGTCGGCCTCGGTCGTGTTCTTTATCTTGTAAGCGTTGAGCAGTATCGCGATCCCTACTGCGACCTCTGCCGCAGCTACCGATATGGTCATTATCACGAACACCTGCCCTAACACATCGGTCGTGAACGCAGAGAACACAATGAGATTTATGTTGGCTGCGTTGAGCATCAGCTCGATACACATCAGAACAACTATTGTGTTGCTCTTGACCATCACGCCGTACGCTCCTATCACAAAGAGTATGGCAGCGAATATGAGGTAGACCTCAATCGGTATCATCGCTTTCCACCTCCTCTCTTGCAATGCAGACCCCGCCTATCATTGCGCCGAACATAAGCAGCGCCAGGATCAGCAGCAACGGGCCGTATGTTTCAAACAATGCGTAGTTGAGCGAGTTCGTATCCATGACGCCGTACTCGTCCGTCGCACCGGTGAAGTCGATGCTTTCCGGGGAATCGTTGGTGACGTAATCGTCCCAATCTGTTGCCATCACTGATACCGCGAGCACTGCCAGCAACATGGCTGATATGCATATGCCTACCGCGACTTTCTTATTCATTCGAATCACCTTCGTTACGCATTATATACCTTCTCGTCAGCATGATACTGAATGCGAACAGTATTGTTATCGCACCCACGTACACCAGCATCTGGATCACACCGATGAATTCTGCCTCCAGGAAGAAATATGTGACCGCCACGCAGACGAACACGAGAGCAAGATAGAATGCGCTGTGCACTGTCTCTTTTGCAGTCACCACATACAACGCGGCGGCTATGGCTATTGCGGCCAATATAACAAAGGCCACAAGATCCGAGTTCTCCCAGAGGTACCCCATCACATCGCAGAATCCGTTCCAGATATCGTTCAGGATTTCCATTATAGCACCTCATTGATACGGAGAGCGTCCTTAGGACAGTCCTCTACGCAATTCGCACAGCATATGCAGGCGGCATCATTGAACTCAGGATAGAGTATGGGCCTGCCTTTTTCATTCACTCCGTGCTCGACCATTTTGACAGCATTCACAGGGCACACCTTCTCGCATTTTTTGCAGCTTATGCACTTGGCTGAGTTGAGTACAGGTCTGTCGGTCTTGAACGGTGATATCCTCCTTTCGGGGTTCCCGTTCTTTATGTCCGACATAAGGGTCTGCTCAAGGTGTATCTCCATCTTTTCGGTAGCGCCTTCGTAAGCCAGCCTTCTGGGGCCGTAGATCAGGTCCTCTCTCGTATATTCGGCAAGTTCGAACTCGGGAGTGACCGTCATCGCATTTACGGGACAGTACTCCGCACAGTATCCGCACATCGCACATCTTCCGAGATTGGCCTGCGGCCTCATGACCTTCTGCCCTGACGCATCCTCGACCTCCACCAGTTTTATGCATGCGGTGGGGCACATCTTCGCGCACATACCGCATGCGACGCACTTATCGAACCTGAGCCCGGGGCGTCCGCGGTAGTTCTCCGGCATCCACATCTTCTCATATGGGTACAGGATTGTGACCGGTCTGCGCACGGCAGTCTTACAGAAGAACCTGAACACTTTCCACAGCGGCTTCATGACCCAGAGGGAGCTTGCCGTGCTTTTTGGAGAGTCCATGTACTTTGTCTTGTATTTGCTCCAGGCCATCAGAACACACCTCCGAGTTTAAGCACCAGCACCACAGCAAGGTTCAGCACCGACAGCGGCATGAAGATCTTCCAACCTATGTTGACGATCTGATCTGTCCTTACACGCGCGAGCGCTCCTCTCAGCAAGATCATTACAAAGAATATCAGCCAGACCTTGAGCAGGAACACTACTTCGGGGATCAGGCCGTTTATGTCCGCCGATGCGAACGGGATCAGCCATCCTCCCAGGTACATTATGACCACCATGGCGCATGAGACGTATCCTCTCATGTAGTCCGCCAGCATGATGAGTCCCCATTTCATTCCCGCGTATTCCGTCTGCCATCCTTCCACAAGTTCCGCCTCTGCTTCCGCGATGTCGAACGGCACACGTTCGGCCTCGGCGGTAGCGCAGAATATGAAGGTGATGAAACCGATTATCTGCGGTATTATGAACCAGACGGTATCGAACTGCGCGTTGACAATATCACCGATATTGAAACTTCCCGCCAGCAGACAGGTCGTGGCTATCATTATGAGCATCGGGACCTCGTATGAGACCATAAGCTCGGCAGCCCTCATTCCTCCGATAAGAGAATATTTATTGTTCTGGGCCCAGCCGGAAACAAGTATGAAGAAAGGCGCCAGCGCGAACAGCGCCATTATGATCAGCAGGCCTGTCCCGTAGTTGACGACGAACCACCTCGGCGAAAGGGGGATCATGCATGCTATCAGGACCGATGTGCCGATTATCAGGGCTGCGGTCCACATATATGTGGTCTTGTCGACCTTTCTCGGTATAACGTTCTCTTTCATGAATGTCTTGAGGCCGTCCGCGATGCACTGAAGGAATCCTTTCAGTCCGATCATGGTGCCTCTTCTGTCCATCAGCCTTCCGAGGACCTTACGCTCCATCCACAGAGAAATAAGGGTCACAACGAAGGCGACAATGAAGATCACAAGCATGAAGATCAAAAGGGCGAACAGGTTGGAGACCTCGTCCGATATGAGCCATGTCGACAGCCCGTTGCCGGGCCAAAGCAGGTTTACAAGCCACGCGATCAATCCGCCGATGATCTCCCAAAGTTTATAGGAGATATCATACGGAAGGTTGTACGAGGCAAAGGGATAGAACGCATTGTCCATCATATCCTTGAATGTTATCCAATTCAGAATGCTGCTGTATCCCATAATATCACCTGTCGGTCTCTCCCAGACACATGTCTATCATCGCCATTACCACGGGCACGTCTGCGATCCTGCATCCCTGCACCAACGGCTTGGCGGCAGATACGTTCACAAAGATCGGACTGCGCACTTTGAGCCTGTAAGGCTTATCGGATCCGTCAGAGATTAGGCACATCATGGACTCTCCGCGGGGGTCCTCCATTCTCATGAACGCTCTCCCGGCCGGTACCTTTGACGGCACTTTGAGCCTGTATGGTGCGTTCTTTCCGATGGCCTTGATCTTTTCCAGCGCCTGCTTTATTATGCTGCAGGACTGGAACATCTCTTCGATCCTGATCTTGTATCTTGAGTACGAGTCTCCGTCCTTGAGTACGGGCACCTCGAATTCCACCTTATCGTAATTGTCGTAAGGATCATCACGGCGTATGTCGAAATCAACGCCGGTGCCTCTCATGGCCGGACCGGTGATACCCAGATTGGCGCATCTCTCTCTTGTGAGAACGCCTGTGCCCCTCATCCTTGAAACGAAGGTTGACGAATCGTCGACCAGTGTGATCACGTCCCATATCGCTTTCTCGAAACGGTTGATGCATCTTGTCGTGTACATTGCGAAATCGTCGTCGATGTCGTTCCTCACTCCGCCTATGCGGGGGAAGTTCGTTGTCATCCTTGCGCCGCAGAGCCTCACATTGAGGTCCATGAAGAATTCCCTCTCTCTCATCGACCACAGGAACACTGTGAGGTTTCCAAGGTCGGTACCTACGGCCGCAAGCCACATGAGGTGCGATTGGATACGGCAGATCTCATCCCCTATCATCCTGATGTATTTCGCTTTCTCAGGTATGTCAATGCCCAACGCCTTCTCCACAGTCATACAATACAGATGTGTGTATGTCATGGATGCGGCGTAGCAGAGACGGTCCGCCATCGGTATGATCTTCGGGTATATCCTGTTCTCGCATTCCTTCTCCCAGCCTCTGTGCAGGTAACCGATGATCGGTTCTGCGTCTGTCACTATCTCTCCGTCGAGCTGGGCTTTG
>WQTN01000078.1 GCA_009786295.1 Methanomassiliicoccaceae archaeon | reverse complement strand
CATGGTCATACCCTCGTCCCAGTAGGCAAGCTCCTGTATGTAGATCTGCTCAAAGGTGGGGTCCGATGCGAACATCACGTGGTTTGCCCTGATACCGTCAGCGATGGTCTGAAGCTCATCGAGGAGTTCCGGGTTTCTGAGAATGTCCGTCGCCATTGCAAGCGAGGTGTTCCCGTACTGGTAGATCTTAGAACATGACGGGGGCAGAAGGCCCACTTCTCTGGCCTTGACAGCGTCCACATATGTCCCGGAAGCACCTGCCATATACATTATCTGAAGGTCTTCGAACTTTATTCCCGCTTTCTCGACGAGCGTAAAATGACCTGCCCTCATGGCGCCGATGGCCTTGCAGGCCTCGGATATGTCGTGCGAGTCAATGTACACACCGTCCTGGAACGTCATCCTTCCGTTGCTGGTGGTAAGCTTTCCTTTCTTCCAAAGGTTGCCTCCCAGAGCTGCAGCGACCGCGGCGACAACGCCTGTTCCGGTGATGCCCTTCGCCTTGCCGTGCATAGGCCCTTCTTCAGTGACCATGTCGAGGTTGAAGTCGACCTTGTCTCCGGGCTGAGGCATAATGGTATCATCAAGCACCATGCAGCGCCATTGGAAATCATACTCCAAATCGCTGATCGCTCCCGGGCCGGCAAGCATGCCGAACTTTATGGATTGGCCCTCCATCGCGGGCCCGGCGGCGGCTGAACCTGTGTAAATATCATCGCCTACCTTAAGCGCCATCTCGGCATTTGTTCCGTAGTCTGTGACCATACAGTTCTCTTTCTGCTCAAGGAAACCGCTTTTGTACATCATCGCAAGAGCATCCGCCCCTATCTCGTGCCTGATGGACGGCGGGACGAGAAGTTCGCAGCTGTCAGGGACATCGAGGCCCACATCTACTGCAGAGAAGACCCCGGCGTTCCTGTCAAGGACCTTAATGCCTCTGGCCTTGCGGGCGTTCTCTCCTGCAAAGGCGAGGTCGTCCACAGGCAGTCCTTGGAACAGCGAGAGCTGTATTGGGTTTCCGCAGATAGAGACCCTTTCAACTTTTTTCAGGTCCACGTCCAAGGTCCTGATGACCTTGTTGACAGTGTCCATGACGATCCTGTGCGCAATATCTGTTCCGATATTGATGCAGAATGTCAGATGGTCCATTATATTAGCACCCGGCAGCGGGTGGCAGTCGGTCACAGATGTGGAAAGTATCTTTCCATCGGAAAGGTCCACGCTGTGCGCTCTCGTTCCGCTGGTACCCATGTCCAGCGATATTCCGTATTTCATTTCCTACTCCTCCTTATTTTATCCCAAAAAGACCCTTTTTTGGCCCTTTCGGATTCCTCCTTTCTACGGTCCTCACATGCTTCGCAGTGACAGACCTCATCGTCATGGTCCTCCTTGTGGTCATGATGATGGTGGTCATGATCATGGTGATGATCGTGATCGTGGTCATGGTGGTGGTGATTGTCCAAATGATAATCGATGCCGCTATCCTCAAGAGCGTCGGTCATGACATGCTCTAGTTCGTGAGCGTCCACTTCGATCACGGCAGACATAAAATTAAAATTCACTCTCTCATGCGGAAGGAGCGTACCATGCTGCTCAACACCATTTTCGATGTGTGTGAGGTTAAGCGTGATGCCCTTTCCTTCTGGATTGTATATTGCCGCCTTAATATGCCCAAGCAGAGAACCAGATTCTTTCTCTACCCATTTGCCGGTGGTGAGCAACACGTTGGAGAAACGTGCGGCGACATCTGCATTATAACCGTGTATGTGGCCCGTAAGGCCGATAGCAACGCCCCCGGCCTCCTCGATCGATGTTTTTTCTGTGTTGTTCTTTTTATCTTCACAGTCGTGGCAGTGGCAGTCTTCGTCATGGTCATGATGTTCATGGCCGTGATGATCGTGATCATGGCCACTCATTGCATCATCTCGTAGACCTTGTCCAGATTTTCTCCGGTCTTGGTGGACACAGGGATCATCAGTTTATCGGGGTATTCTGCTTTCAGCCACTTTATCGTGGCATCCATCTTCTCGGGCGTGGCAAGATCGCTCTTATTTATCAGAATGAAATCCGCCGCGAACATCTGCCGTTTGAAGAATGCCTCCTGTCTTTTGATGAGGTCGTCGAACCTCTGTATGTCAGCTATTCCGATGATGTACATCTCATCCGGATCGATCATTGAGATCTTCACCAATTCTCTGACCTTGTGCGGAAGTGCAAGACCGGTCGGTTCTATTATGATGATATCGGGATCGATGTCTTTTTTTATGTTCTTGAGAGCGGACTGCAGCGTTCCTGATAGAGAGCAGCATATGCAGCCGTCCGGAAGCTCGATGGCGTCGTACCCTTCCGCCTTCAAAGTGGCGCCGTCGACACCTATCTCTCCTGATTCGTTTACCAATATGGCCACCTTTGAGCCCTTTTTACTGTACATGGAAGCAAGCTTCATCAAAAGCGTTGTCTTCCCGCTGCCGAGGAAACCGCCGATAATATAAACATACATACAAAACAAGTAATTGTGCAGGATGATATATTAGACTTTCAATCATAAGCCATTCGTCACGTTGATCGGCCATCCTGTGCCTGACCAACAGTCAGGCTGTTTTTATGTACTATTAAAATATCAGTTGGAGCATATATCCATTATGCCTTATGATATCCCAAGGATCGTCATAGCGGCCACGCACAGCGGGGCCGGAAAATCTACGATAACCATGGGGTTGCTTATGGCCCTCAAAAAAAGAGGTTTGAATCCTCAATCCTTCAAGACCGGCCCCGATTATCTTGATCCGATGCACCACACAATGGTCATCGGAAAGGAGTGCAGGAACTTGGATACATGGATGTTCGGGAACGAGGTAGAGAGGCTTTTCGTAAATGGAGCAGACGGCTCAGGGATATCTGTGATCGAAGGCGTGATGGGGCTTTACGACGGCATAGACGGCATCTCCGAGGAAGGTTCGACCGCCCATCTGTCAAAGATCCTCAAGGCCCCAGTAGTCCTCGTGATAGATGCAAAGGCAACAGCCAGGAGCGCGGGCGCGGTAGCATTGGGGTTCAAAGAATATGATAAAGAAGTAGATCTTGCGGGAGTTATTTTCAACAGGGTCGGAAGCCAGAGCCATCTGAGTATGCTCAGCAGCTCTCTGCGGGGGACGCCCGCCCTCGGAGGGGTGCTCAGAAATGACTGCATGGCACTGGAAAGCAGACATCTCGGCCTTGTTCCCGCCGAAGAGGATTACGATCGCGGAAAGTATGAGAAAATAAGAGAGCACGTGGAAAGCTGTATCGATATAGATAAACTGATAAAGATCGCCGAGTCCGCACCTCCGATGTCAAAAGAATACAAAAAACGGTCTGCAAGCAAAGGCAAAGTGCGTATAGGAGTGGCAAGGGACAGGGCCTTCAATTTCTATTACATTCACAACATAGAGTCAATAGCAGAGGCCGGCGCAGAGATCGTCCAGTTCTCTCCTTTGGAGGATGAACTTCCGGATGTAGACGGCCTGTATTTCGGCGGGGGTTATCCCGAGCTGTTCTCTAAAGGGCTTGAGAGAAACGGGAGAATGAGAGCGGCCGTCAAGAAGGCGTCGGAAGACGGCATGCCTATATATGCGGAATGCGGGGGGCTGATGTACCTGTCAAAGCACATGGATGACATGGAAAGCAGAAGACATGAGATGTGCGGCGTTTTCGGAACAGAATCTAAAATGAGCAACAGCAAGAGGACGCTGGGGTACGTTGAGATGACCTCCAATACCGATAGCGTCCTGTGCAGGAAAGGATGGACCGTCAGAGGGCATGAATTCCATTATTCGACTACCGTTCCGACCGGGTCCGAAAAGTATGCGTTCGATCTTGCCAGAGGGCACGGCATAGAAGGCGGCAAGGACGGCATGATGATCAACAATACGGTGGCAGGATACACCCACATACACTTTGCATCGAACCCAAAGATCCCCGAGAGATTCGTTGAAAGCTGCAACGCCTTTTCAAGGGCACGTTAAACAGGCAAAGCCCGAGAAAATCCCTCAATCTGACCTGAAGAATAAGGCTCATAAATGTCTTATTTTGTCCTAAAATATAAGATATTATCCATGTTTTTTTGTTTTATATATAAATCTTCCGCTTACGCATATATATATGGATATAACATCCATCCTTGAGATGGATTATATAGACTCCAGGGAATTATGTCACTGGTGTGAGTCGTTATTCGGCAAACACATAAGGAGGAATAAAACTATGGTTAGTCACAAAGGAGTAGACTACGCAAAGATCCTTACAAGATACGACATAAAAGCTCAGAACGATGCTTCTCCAAAAGCAATCGCCGAGAAAATGTTGGTCAAGGATCCAGTACTCAGAAAAGTAGCAGAGACCGTTGTTTGGAAACAGTTCAAAGACGTTGTAGCTGCCACCAACGATGCACTGAAAACGAAAGACCCGCTCGTGGTCATAAACGACGGGCTTGTGAACGGAATGGAAGTAGTTGCAAAGCTTTATGCAGACCACGTCTACTATCTCCCCGACATCATGATGGCCGCAAAGACCATGGAAATGGGAATTGCAATAGCCGAAAAGAAGATTGCTGGCGGAAGAGAGACAAAAGGACTCGTTGTCATGCATGTTGCTGAGGGGGACCCACACGACATCGGAAAGAACATCGCCAAAGTCATGCTGACATCCACTGGATACTCTGTCATCGACATGGGAAAAGACGTTGCAGTTGAGGACGTTGTGTCAATGGTTGTCAAAGAGAAACCAATGCTCATCACCGGAACCGCACTTATGACGACGACAATGACAGCATTCCCCAGGGCAGCTGAGAAACTCGTCGCAAAGGGAATCAAGACACCCTTCATGTCCGCAGGCGGCGCAGTTAACAGAGACTTCTCCGAGTCATTCGAACTTGGAATTTACTCGCAGAAAGCCCCGCAGACACCACCCATAGCCGACAAGATCAAAGCCGGATACGACTGGAGAAAGATCAGGGCTGAGTGGGACAACATCGTCGGAGGTGTTTAAACATGGCTGCAACAAGATTCACAAAAATGGCATACTCGAGCCCAGATGAGATGGTTTTTGGACACTCGAAATCACCCGTTTCATACGGATTCGGAATAAAAGTAGGTGCAGGCAGGGTCATACCTGAGCTTAACTACGGACCGAGGCCCGGATCCGAGAAGGACCCGGCAAGACTGAAGAAAGAATACGTCGACTACATCTCAAAGGATGTTCTGACAAGGGCAGTAACACTCGGATTCCCGGATGTTCAGCTCGAGACAGAATGGGTTTCCCAGATGGGTAACAAGAAATTCTCGATCGGCGTCGTCGAGGGACAGAAAGAGATCACCGAGAAATTCCACGAGGAATACGGAATCAACTGCGCTGTAAGGCAGACCCTGCCTGACCAGCGTGAGGCAGAGGAAGGACTCCGCCCCGGCATGAAAGGCAAACACCTGTACCCCGAAGCACTTATCGGATGCGCAGAGGTTGCTTGCGAGAACGGTGCAGATGTACTTGCTTGCGAGACAATGGGCGGAAAAGAACTCGCTGACTACGCAGTCACGAGCCAGGACATAACCGCGTTCCTTTACGGTGTAGGATACCTCGGAGCCATTGACATGGAGTTCATATGGTCCCAGTTCGTTGACATCGCAAAGAAGAAGAAAGTGACCGCTGGTGGAGACACCAACTGTTCCGGAGCGAACGTTTCAATGTTCATGGCAGGAGGTATGCTCGACCAGGATGTCCAGAAGACCTTCTCCGCTGTAACAAGAGCGATCTCCGCTGCAAGGACA
>WQTN01000077.1 GCA_009786295.1 Methanomassiliicoccaceae archaeon | reverse complement strand
GAACCTTACGTAAGATACGGCATCAGCCATCTCGCTGTCCTTTATCAGGGTATTGACAGTGACGTACACTTTGACGTTCCTTTCATGAGCATATTTTACTGCCCCTTCGATCTCTCCGTCGGAAAAATTCTGCGAGAAAGCTCTCGCGCCGAACGCCTTTCCTCCCAAATATACAGCGTCGCATCCGCCCTTGATCGAAGCGATCAGCCCTTCCGGCGAACCCGCGGGGGAAAGTATCTCCATGCTTCGGCCAATCTTTTCATTGATTAATAACTTCCCACCATGCTGCGCATACTAACTGTACGGCCCCCTTTTAATACTCTCAGCGGGGAATTTGATCGCATGACCATCGAATTGAAGAATGCGATAATGAAAAAGAAGATCGAACACACGGCAGAAGCGGAGCTTACGGAAGACGTTCTCTCGATCAATTGCAGAGGATGTACCAAAGCTCCTGATTTTACTTCGCCTGGGTGCATGAGGTGCATCATTTTCCACATTTCACAGCATGGCAGCGCAGGGAGAATAAGGCTCAGGACCAGCAAGGATATGGAGCTTTTTGGACCGGCGGCGGATACTCTTTGCGAATTGGCCGGTTTTTACAGATCGCCTTCTTTTTCTATGAACAAAGGAAACAGCAGAGCATGTTCAAGCTGTGAACATTCCTGCCAAAAGATAATGGAGGTCGTTTGGTCCGGGTTCCCCGATCCGAACTTTGAGTCGGCAAGAAGCAGGCTGATGTCCTTCCATCAAACAGACAGCAGATGCAACATATGCATACAGAAATCATACAGAGCTTTGGATCAAGCGGAATTGGGAATGAGAAATCTGAAGAAAAAGATATCTCTCGAGACAGCAAGGACCGGAGGCGGTATCTGATGGCCAGGATACTGTCGGGCGTGGTCGGGAGAATAAGTAAAAGGAACATTCACGAAGTGAGTTACAACGACCGCCTTATCGTAACAGATTACAGCGACACAGAGAATGATCTTCACACAAGAACATCGGATTACGGCTGTTCGGCAGGATGGGAAGACACATCGTACGCTGACCGCGAAACTGCCCAAAAGTGTTACTGCGAGCCCCTGCCGGAAAAGACACAGAAGGAGATGCAAAAGAACCAAGGATCCATGCTTGATAGTTTGATATGCCTCTCGGGGAACAACATCAGATCCAAACCCGTATACGCCGACTGCTGGCTTGTAGGAAAGAAAGGAGATCTTGAGAACCCCTTTGACTATGATTCCCCCGGCGGCAGGGTAACGATCGGCACTGCCTCCGACGGGGAGACGGAATACAATCTCACTCCTGTCGAATACTCATATCCCGACTCGGTCAACGCAGTCATTGAGATGGTGATACTTGAGATAAGGGAAAGATACAAGACCAAAGGGGGAAGGATCGACAAACACAATATCATCGCTACTGCAAGGGGCATTCTGATGGACTACACTGATACCATCGAGGCGGTATTCGGAAGAGATACTGACGCGGTCGAGAAAGTCATTGAAGAGATGTGCGACATCGTGTACAGGTATACTGTGGGGATAGGGGTTTTCGATGTGCTGCTTGCCGATCCTAAACTGGAGGACATCTACATCGATGCTCCGTGCGACAGGAACAGGATCCACGTTACAATGAACGGCATCTCCGGCAACAATTCCCACATCAAATGCAGGACGAACCTTGTCGTTGACAAGAAGGAAGTGATGAACCTCATCAACATACTGAAAAGAGACAGCGGACTCCAGTTCTGCGAGTCAAACCCCATTTTGGAAACTGATATCAAAACCCATGATGCGAGGGCGACAGTAGTAGGATATCCCATGAGCCCCAACGGAGACGCTGTTGCGATAAGGAAACATTCTGTAAGGCCGTGGACGCTTACCAGACTTATCGCCAACGGCACGATGGACCCGAGAGTCGCCGGCCTTCTGTCCTTCCTCGTAGACAACAGATCGACCTTTCTCATCTGTGGTGCAAGGGGAGCGGGGAAAAGTTCTCTCCTCTCCGCAATGATGTTCGAGTTCCCTCTCTCGCAAAGGATACTGACCATTGAGGATACGATGGAACTGCCTTCCTCGCTGATGAGAAAGATGGGGTACAAGGTCCAATCCATGCTCATTGACAGCAGGATCGGCGGGGACAATCTGTCAAGAGCCGACGAAGCTCTGAGAGTATCTCTCAGAATGGGAGAGTCCGCCATTGTGCTGGGGGAGGTAAGGGGTGAGGAAGCAAGAACGATGTATCAAAGCATGAGAACAGGCCGTGCGGGAAGCTCTATAATGGGAACGATCCACGGAGATTCTGCCAGATCTGTTTATGAAAGGGTCGTTCATGACATGAACATATCTCCGGAAGCATTCATGGCGACCGACATCCTAGTAACGCTGGGAACAATAAAGGACAGAAGAACCGGGAATCAGATAAGAAAGGTCAACGAAGTGGTCGCCACAGGAGATAAGACTGGCGAGTTCATGGATATCTCCGACAGCACAGCACTTTTTTCATCGCCGGTGATGAGGCGTGTCCTATCAACGTCGCAAATGAGCAGGGCTGATATAACAAAAGAGATCAGGGCCAGAGCGCTTGTCAGGTCTTTCCTTGGCGAAATGGGAAAGACATACGGAGAGGAATATCTCGGCCCGGAATGGATAGGCATTGCAAATGATCACGTGTCGAGATCGCAGGCGAAGACAGCCGAAGATGTGCTGGTCTCTTTCAAAGCGAAGTTCGGCAATCTGACAGGAATAGGTGTTTGAGATGGCGAAGAAACTGAAGATCAGGAATCCGAACACCATCATGAACGAAGGGCCGACCGTAATAGGAATGATGTCGGCAGTAATCGAAAGGGGAGGCTCTATCGACACTGCTGTAAGGGACGTTGCTAAGAACGGACCGGAAAGATCCGCAGCGCTGTTCAGGACAATTGTAGTAATGGCTGACACGAGGCAGATACCCGATATATCGTCCGGACTGTCACGGCTCCTTACAGAACTTCCGGCTGAGGCCACGGCATTCAGGCGGTCGCTTCATATGGTAACCGCAGCGGCAGCATCCTCAGACAAGTCGGAGAGAAAGAGGATGCTGGGCGAGGCGTCCGATATTTCCCTGAACGGCCTCAAAGAGATCGGAGAGAACTACAGCACATCTCTGAACATCCCTTGTATGATGATATTCGGTCTGGGGATAATGGTGCCCATGGTGCTCATGTCGATTTTGCCCATGCTTAGTTTGGGCGGCATTTTCGGCAGTTCATCCATAACAGCCGGGCCCATTGTCATCGTGACGCTTGTTCTCATTCCTGCGGTCATTTTGTCTTTGATCTTCTCTGTGAAAGAGAAGAATCCCTTCATGAAGCCTTCTTCAAATGTGGATCTCAAATACATTCTGCCGGCTCTTTCGGCCGTCCCGGCGGCCTTTGCAGTCTACACTCTGACAGGGGACATCCAAATGTCTCTCGTTGCAGCGGCGCTTGTGTCGGGTGCGGCAATGTTCGCGTATGTAGTGCCTTATGTGCGTTCCGAGAAGACCAGAGAAAAGCAGGAGATGCTGCTTCAGGATTCGGTATTCGAGCTGGGGAACCGCCTTATTGCGGGAGAGAACTTTGAAACATCGATCGTAAAGGCGATCGGAGCGAGAGCGGAATGTTCGGGTGTGGCAGATAGCGTATACAGGGAGATGGGGATATGCAGAGGCGACGCATGCTCTGCGATAAAAGGATCTATCGGAAAGATATCTTCCCGACTGTCAGATGTTTTCTGCGATGTGTACAGATGTTCTCTGAAGGATGCGAGGGATGCCGGAAGGCTTGCCGTGTCTGTGGGGAGGCAGATACAGGATCAGGATTCGGTCAGAAAGGGCATAAAGAACAAGCTGAAGAGCATGACCGACATGATGACCGGTACAGCGGCAGTATTCGCCCCGATGGTGCTGGGAATGAGCGTGGCCATGCTAGGGCCGATATCGCGGGTGGTGGACGGCGTTGATATGAGCAATACATCGGTCATACTTTCGGCGTATCTTGTTGAATTGTGCCTTCTTATCGCAGTACTTACGTCATTCCTCAACGGAAAGGTGGACATCAGAGATATCATATTCAGATTGGGGATTATGCTTCCTGTTTCAATGATCGTATTCATGCTGTCTTCCAACATAGGCTTGTGAAATATGTTCTTTATACGGCGATCGCGTTGATGCAGTATGGATCGGTCTACCCCCGGCAGAATAATGTTGGTGCTCTTTACCGCATTCTTCATGCTGATGATCGCCATTCCATTTCTTTACCCGTACGGGTCATTCACTGACTTAGGCGGTACTGCGGGGGTCATTGAGAACTGGGATGCGCTGGCATTTGCCAACCCACTGACAAGAACCGTTTATTCAATCGGAGATCTGTTCTGCCATCAGGAGATGCCGAGGTCATTCATCATCAACGGGTCCCAGATGGCTTTCTGTCAAAGGGATGTATGTGTCCTAGCAGGATTTATTGTAGGGTTGTTAGCAACAGACAAGAAAATATGCCCCATTTATGTGGGAAGCAGACGGTTTGCCATCGCTGGTTTATTGATGACATCCTTGACCTTTATCGAATGGGGCATAGAGCTGGGGTTCAGCGTTGATGTCCCGGCAGCGAAAATGGCAACCGGCGTTCTGACAGGCATAGGCATCGCTGCGATAGTGCAGTATGCTGTCGCGAAAGAATATGAAAAAACAATGGGGTTTAAAAAAGAGGTTTAATCGCACTTTGTCCAGCCGCAGGATTTGCAGATACTGCATCCGCCCTGGAACTGCAGTTCATCGCCGCATTTTGGACATGGGTTCACTTTGACAGGCGGAGCAGCGTCGCCCTTTTGTTTTTCGTCTTCGATGTCTATTCCTTTCACTTCCCTCTGCATCTCGGCGTGCATGTCCAGAAGTGCCCCTCCCACCGCCATGGGGCAGCAGGACCCTTTGCTTGTATCCTTCTTAGTGAAAGTCCTCACCACATACGACGGACAGGAACCGCAGCTGTTCAGCTGATCAACGATCGAATTGATATCGCAGCCGCTTCTTGCTGCCAAAGATATCATTCTTGACAGTCCGATCATGAAGTTGTTGCATCCGCCGGTGGACCCTTTGTTAAGATATGCTTCCAGAAGCTCTCCGCTGTGAGGGTCGAAGAATGCGGTGCAGTGAAGGCTTCCGCAGCCCGTCATGAGTTTTCTTTTCTTCCCCACCACGTCATCCGCAACGTTCTCTACGAAACCTCTCTTCTTGCGCTTTCCGTTCCCGTTCCCATTCTCGTGCTCTTCCGGTTTTTCGTTCTCTTTTGCGGAGAGGATGCCGAGGCGTTTGCAGCCGTCCCTGAATACAGTCACGCCTTTGCACCCTATCTGCCAGGCGTACAGATAAAGGTCGTAGACCTCATTTTCCGGGAAGTCGTTCAGAAGGTTAACCGTCGAACTGATGGACGCATCGATGTGCATCTGCCACGTTCCCTGCAGGTTCAGGCGCTGTTTGTAGTCGAGGTTCTGGGCGGTAACAAAGAACCGCGGGAGATCCTTCTCATCAGTAACATTGTGCTGATCCATGTACTCTTTTACAACGGGCGTATAGACTTTGTAATACTCGTCGTGATCCGAAAGGGAGACAGTCCTCCTTTCGTATGAATTGGCGAATACCGGTTCGATGCCTCCTGAAATGCCGAGCATGGTCGAAAGCGTGCCGGTGGGCGCGAT
>WQTN01000076.1 GCA_009786295.1 Methanomassiliicoccaceae archaeon | reverse complement strand
GTTCGAGTAGAGGTATCTTCTGACATCTTTCTTGTACCTCCTTATCGTCCTTATGTTCTCAAGCTCGCTGTGTATGTGCTTCAGGCCGTATCCTGTCTCGTTGGCTATCTCAGATAAGATCTTCAGATCGCTCAGTGCCCCTGCGCCGAATATCGGCACGGTCTCATTCCCGGCAATATTCCTCGGTGTGTAGGCGAAACCGCCTATGCGGGGAGAAGCTATCCTTCCATTAAGCGCAGTGACAAGAGCAGGGTCATTGGTGATCACGATGTCGTAGTCGCGGACCTCCTCATACAGTTCATCTATGCTCTTTGCACGGCGCATGCTCCGAACACGCCATCAGAATATTTATACTTAGGATGGGGGTGGCTGAAAGTGGGACCTTTCAAAGATTTGAGTTCATCTATGAATTTAATGAATCGCCGGTTTCGGTCTGATTCTCTCTTTTGAACGGCCCTTTCCTTGCAGTGTCCCGCCTCTTGCTCAGAAAAACAAGTGGTCAAGCAGGATTTTAACTCCTATGGCGATCAGAATGATGCCGCCTAATCTTCCGGCATTCTTTTGGAAACGCATACCCAGCTTTTTACCGGTAAAGACGCCGGCAAAGGAGAGAATGAATGTTATTGCTCCGATCGTCAGCGCAGATACCCAGATATCCCAACTCATCAAAGATATGTTTATGCCTACAGCCAAGGCATCTATGCTTGTTGCAATTCCGAGAATGAAGAGCGCGCCAAGCGATATCATCTGTTCCGTAACTTTGTCATCCGCTTCCTCGGCACGGAAGGTTTCCAGAAGCATTTTGCCTCCTATCAAAGCCAGCAGGGCAAAGGCGACCCAGTGATCGATGAATTCAATGTAGCCTCTGAAAAGACTCCCCAGAAAGAAGCCTATTATCGGCATGACGGCCTGCATGCCGCCGAACATAAGTCCGAATGCCAGCGCATGGCCGATCTTTACTTTCTTTAATGTTATCCCATTGCAGATCGCTACCGCGAAAGCATCCATTGCAAGAGCTATGGCAACAAGGATCAGCGCAAAATAGTCCATGATCTTTTTCCTCTTCGATGATTCATATCACGAAACTGCATTGCGTTCAACATCGAACATACACAGTATGACCGCTATAAAATGATATACGCAGCCGCTGCAATGCTGAATTCTAGGGTAGCGAAAGTACTATTATGCAGTCCGCATAACCGATGCCGTGTCCGAAGAGATATTCATTGTGCAGGCGCTTCCGACAGGCCCCGACGGCTACCCCTACGATGAGATAGTGGATATAGCCATCTGCAAAGTGGATCTCGAAACGAATACGTATCAAACAGTTTACCATAATATCATTTATTACGATCCAAAGACCCTCGGGAAGAAGAAACTAGATTACCTATCCGGAATAGGCGGGATATTTGCTGAAGATATCTACGCAGGGGACCCTGAAAAAAAAGTGGCTGAAGAAGTGTCGCAGATCATCGAAGGGAATAATATAGCCGCATATGACAGCAGACAGGAGTTCGGAAGATACATGACGTTCGACCCGTGGAACATAACTTTCAGATCAACGGTCATGCCGTCCGTGTCCGCAAAGATGCCTATAAGCCTCAAATGCAGATTCCCTTCCGACGAACCGATCACTATACGAAAAGCTTACAGAAGGCTTCTGAAGAACGACCCTGCCCGTGTCGGGACAGGCAGAAGGGCGATACATCTTGCGCTGATGGCGGCGGAACTCATGATACATATGAGGGGCAAAGGCAAATATTAAAAATTACTTAACGGGCACAGCAATTATTTCCTGTTTTTTAAATACGCAGATATCAGAACTTGAGGAACTTGAGGACCGATCCGAATACGGTCTCAAGCAGCGCCGCAACTGCCGCAGAGACGTAGATAAGTGCAATGATCACAAACGCCCCGAACAAAAAGACGGCCGAAAAGATTCCCGAATGTCTTATCATATAGAACAGCGCAAGGGAGGTCAGGAACAACAGAAGGCCCGCAGCCAGGAACCAATATCCTTTGCTGTTCTTCGGGTGCAGATAGATCAGCCCAAGCCCCAGCAGACCAAAGAACGGAGGGATCACAGAAAGCAGCACGGCCGCGGACGGGACCTTTCCCGACCTTTCTTTCTTGTCCTCTTTGACAACATATTCCTGCGGCGAACGAGGTATCTCCCCAAAGCACTTGGGGCATGTCAGGCTGTTCTCTTGAACATACTCTCCGCAGTGCGGGCATTTCTTCTGCTTCATCTCTCCGGTTTCCTGGCCTTAAAGCCTATACATGTCGCCGATGCTATCAGTTTGCCTTCGGAATGAAGCGTGACTTCCACAGTCATCAGCGTCTTTGATTCGTTTATCAGCTTCGCTTCTGCTTCCATGACCTTTCCGAAACAGGGGCGGTAGTAGATCACATTGCATGAGAGGCCCACAGTGCGCGCGTCCATATTGCATATGACCGCGAACGCGTGATCGATAAGACCGTAAGACGCTGCGCCATGCACTACCCCATTGCTGTTGAGATCACTGGGGGCTACGGCCTTTCTCATCACGACCTTGTTCTTACTCGCGCTGACCAGCTCTATCTCGTTCTCAACGGCATAAGGGGCATTGCACATCTCCAGAACATTGTCCAGCCACTCATGCATCTCGGAATCCACCAGTCTGCGCAGGGTCTCCGTGTCCATGCTCTGAATATATTCGGAGTCGTATTTAATCAGAACCCGCAAGGAAGTTCCTCAAACCAATAATGTCCGTAAGCACCTCGGTCAAAAGATCTGGTTTGGTGTCTCTTTTTCAACAAACTTCGGATTTGATATGATGATTAACATTGGAACATGCCCATTCACATATCATTCAGATGATTGACATGAAGAAATATTTACTGCGGCCAAAAAATGTTTTCAACGGAGTAGTTTCGGTATATTCGGACACCCCCCTGTAACGAATAAATACCCTAAGCGCAGTGAAGAAATTACCCGAAAACAGAGAGCCCGGTACTGTGCTTTCCACCGCGGGATCGGGTCCGTCCGGGAGGAGATGATATAATAGCCAAACCCTGGCGTATCAGGGTTCGGGTTATCGCATACCGTCTGGCGCCGTTGAGGTCACTATCGGCCTCATCTCGCCCTGAATGATGCAATCCGGCTAGCCCCCGTAAAGGGCTCCCGGACCTTTGTCCGGACAATCATCTCCAGAAAGAAAAACACACCACAAGATATATACATTTATCTTGTTCAAAAAGAATGAGTGGTTTGACTACTAACGGCAAATAAATTGGGTTGAATGCAGAGGGAAGATAACATGGCAGAGACAATAACAGTTACTCAATTGAACACAAGGGTAAGGTCTGTGTTGTCAGAATCCCCGACTGTTAATGATGTCTGGGTCCTTGGGGAACTGTCGAACCTGAAGAAATACCCCTCGGGGCATTACTATTTCACGCTTAAGGACAGCACAAGCGAGATCAGGGGCGTCATGTTCAGGCAGTCGAGAGCCAGGATCGATTTTGAGCCCCAAGACAATATGAAAGTGACCGCATTCGGGAAAGTGGACCTCTACGTCGAAAGAGGATCATATCAGTTCATCGTAGAAACAATGCAGAGATCCGGCGTCGGTGACCTTTATCTCGCCTATGAAGCATTGAAGAAGAAGCTTGAGGCTGAGGGGCTTTTCGACCGCTCAAGGAAAAGAAACCTTCCCCTATATCCTAAAACGATCGGAGTTGTGACGTCTCCGAAGGGAGCGGTCATACATGACATAATCACAACTTCCGGACGGCTCTTCCCTGCCGATATCATTCTGTATCCGGCGCAGGTGCAGGGCGAAGGCGCGGCAGAATCGATAGCAAAAGGGATCAAAGCCCTCAACAAAGAGGGGGTTGACGTGCTCATCGTTGGAAGGGGAGGAGGATCGATAGAAGACCTGTGGGCATTTAATGAGGAGACAGTGGCAAGGGCGATCGCCGCATCCGAGGCTCCCGTGATATCTGCAGTGGGGCATGAAACGGACTTCACCATCGCCGATCTGGTGGCAGATGTCAGAGCACCGACCCCTACAGGCGCTGCGGAGCTCGCATTAAGGGACCGCAAAGAAGTGATGAAACATCTGGACACGGATATGATCAGGGTGAAAAGGTCCCTGTCCGGGATATTGGACCGCATGCATTACCGCTTCAGGATATTGGATTCGAAACTCTCTCCGAGGCGCGCGGAACAGAGGATATCGATGCATTCGATGAGGCTGGACGAACTGTATTCCAGAATGAATTCTGCGCTGAAGGACAAGATCGGAACCATGCGGAGAAGATTCATAAAGACAGATTCGAACATGGACCTATATGTCCAAAGAATGCTTGAAAACGACAAGAAGGACCTTCAAAGATATTCCGAGAGGCTGGAGAGCATCAACCCGATGAAGGTATTGGACAGAGGTTACGCGCTTATCACCGACGAAAACGGCAAGGCGCTCACATCTTCCGGGAAGATGCGGATCGGAACCGATGTGAACATAATGATGAAGGACGGAAAAGCAGAGGCAGAGATAAAGAAAGTGGAGATGAAATGATGGAAGTCGAAGAGATGACATTCGAAGACAGTTTGAAAATGCTAGAACAGCTCGTGAATGAGCTTGAGAACGGAAACCTTGAACTGGACAAAGCGTTGGAGATATATGAGAAGGCGATCCTGCTGAGGGACAGATGCAAAAAGATCCTCGACACTTGCGACCGCAAGGTACAGATGCTGATAGAAACATCGGAAGGCCCGAAGAAAGAGGACTTCGTCATTGAGTGATCCACAAGACGAAATTGTTTCTCTGAGACCATTTCATCGTTTCTTTGTACAAATCGGTATCTCTGAAATAATCAAAACCAAACGCCAGCCTCAGCGCGCCGCTCAGCTGGCCTCCATTGATGTCTTTGCTGTTATAGGCACCGAATATCTCCAACAGCCCTATGGCAAGCACTGACACTGCGTCATGTCCTCTTACGGCTATCCACGGGTCATTGAGGACCTCTTCCTCCTCCGCGATCATATCGGCAAGTTCTTTTTTGCCGATCCCTTTGTTCAGCGATTGAGCAAAGACTTCGTCGATCATCTTCCTTATGTCGATAGCGAGCGTCTTTCTGTTTATGAAGGTCGCATGGTCAATGTTCTTGAAAGAAAGCCCCATCCTCTCCCTTGAGGAAATGAACATCAGCAGCCCTATCGGATATGCGGACCTTGCCACAATATCTCCGACCTTTCCGTGATCGTTCTCGAACTTCTCAAGGAGCTGCGGGTCCGAGTACTCGGCGAGCACGTCGTCCAATGCCCTTGTGCTCATGATCATCGTTTCCAGATCTCTTTTGTCAGAGAGAAATATGGGTGGTGTGTACTTTTTGTCACACAATCTATCGATATCCGCATCGATTATGCCCATTATCGTCTTATCGTTCCTTCTTCCCCAGACCTCAGTGACGGATCTTCTGACATTATCCTTGGAAAAGGCGATGAGGATCTTCACTTCATCCCTATCGATAAACTTACCGAACAGTCTGCTGTCTGTCACGCCTTCGACCACGATTATCGGCCCTTTATGGGAGGACCTGAGCATGGAGACGGTGTTG